>CAZNFB010000022.1:14116-19762 GCA_964572105.1 uncultured Desulfobacteraceae bacterium | reverse complement strand
TTTGAATTTCTGCTTCATAGTTTTTAGGAGTCTGAATTGCACATGGTATATTCTAGGATATTAACACTTGGAGATTTTTATAACTTTGTAAGGGGGCCTTTACTATTGGCCGCAATAATTTTGTTTATAGCAGGAACTGTTTTCCAGATATTAAGATTTATTAAATTAAGCAAAATGGGAAAAAAAAATCTCATCCGGCCATCAGCGTTTAAAAAAACAGAATGGAAAGATAAAATAACTTCGCAATATATCAAGCGTCGAATTGCTATGCTTAAAATTACAGTTTTCGGAACAAATACTCTTATGGCAGCAGTTTGTCTGGTTTTTCACCTGTTTCTTTTTGTTGTGCCTGTTTTTTTAATTGCGCACAGTGTGACTTTAGATGAATTAATCGGTATAAATTTTTTCCCTTTTGTCTTTTCAGATTCAATCTCAGATTTTTTTACAATTATAGTCATATTATGCCTTATCTTTTTTTTACTAAGGCGCCTGTTCATAAAACGTGTGCGGTCTATAACCTCAATTAATGACTTTTTAACACTTGCGATTGTTGGTGCTCCTTTTTTAACAGGTTTTTATCTCTCTCATTTTTCCACAGGCTATAATATTATCATCATATTACATATTGTTTCCGGTGAACTCTTTATCGCTGCCATACCATTCACTAAACTGGTGCATATGATATATTTTTTCATAAATCGCTTTTGTTTGGAGAGTGAATACAGCTTTACAGATAGCAGCAGAAATTGGTAATATTCATATTCGATTTGAACTATCAGATTAAAAAATCTATAGATTGTCAGATAATTATCTGATTTAAAAAAAATTAATCGCAGCAAAATATTAAATATTTTGCTGAACAATTACCACTTTTTTTGATTAAACTTAAGCGGAGTTTTTTTAATGACTGAGAATAGTCTTGGAACTGTTGATACTAAAAAAATTAAACAAATGCTTGATAAGCATAAAGTAAAGATGAAACTTTCTTTAAAGGTTTGCGCACATTGCTCATTATGTGCTGAGAGCTGCTTGATGTACACGTCCAATGGAAAAGAGCCCGAATATATGCCTTCACACAAGGTTATAAATTCAATCGGCAAACTGTATAAAAAAAAAGGGGTCGTGGACATGAAAACTCTTGAAGAAATTAAAGATACAGTATGGGAAAGATGTGTCCTATGTATGCGATGTTACTGCCCCCTTGGAATCAACATACCTGAAATGATTATTCTTGCAAGGAGCATCTGCCGTTCCCAGAATGTTTTCCCCACCTATGATTAATAATCATTTTACTCCCTGCCTGAAAAAAACAACCCGCTGATAAGGTGGTTTTCTAAATTTTAATAAAAATTAAAGATGTGGAAAAAATAAAATGAATTACCAAAAATATACTGTTATTTTTTACATGCTGTTTATTATAGGATCTGTTTTTTTTAGTGCCTCAACTCTTTTTTCTCAGCCTGAAAAAATTATTTTGGACCATAATAATCAGTGTAAGAAAAAAGAACGTTCAAATGTTGTTTTTCCCCATGAAACCCATATGGAAAACTTTGACTGTATTGACTGTCATCATAAATATGAAAATAATTCCAATGTTCTTGATGAAGATGAACTTGAAGAGGGAAATCCTGACATAATGTGTTCAGCGTGCCATAAGATGAATACCCAATGTCAGCTGATGGATGTTTATCATGGCCAGTGTCTTGGCTGCCATAATAAAAATAAAAAACACTGCGGTCTGGACTGCCCAAGGCTGTGCAACGATTGTCACCCAAAGGAAAAGAGGTAAAAAGTGGTAAAAGGAACCAGGAAACCATTAGAAGAGATTAAAGGTTATTTAGCCAAATATAATAAAATACTAATTCTCGGGTGTGGAGGATGCGCTTCTATTTGTCTTGCAGGGGGCCAAAAAGAGGTTAATATTTTAAAAATTGAACTTGAGCTGTCTTTTAAGGAAGATAATGCCCGAAAAAAGATTGACGGCTTTACCATTGAACGTCAATGCAATGTGCAATTTTTTAAAGAAATCGAAGATATGATTCCAGATTATGACTGCATATTATCCATGGCTTGTGGTGCTGGTGTTCAGCTTGTTGCGGAACAATTCAAATCCACCCCTGTGTTTCCAGCTCTTAATACTGTCTCCATCGGAATAGACAGAGATATTGGAATGTATGAAGAAAAATGCAGGGCATGTGGAGAATGCGTATTAGCCTATACTGGTGGAATATGTCCTGTTACCAGATGCGCCAAAGGTCTGTTTAACGGTCCCTGCGGGGGAACAAATAGCGGAAAATGCGAAATAAGCGATGATATATCATGCGCCTGGAATGATATTTTCAATATTCTAAAAAAACAAAACAGGCTTGATGACATATTAAAAATTCATGAACCAATGCAATGGAAAAATCAAATTCAAAGAACCACTATTCAGGAACCATACATGGAGAGATATCTGGAGAAATAATTGCTATCTTTTATAACCAGCCGGTGGACTGTTACCGGTTTTTTAAACCGATCCAGACTGCACGTTCGTAGACCTGATCTGCAACTGCCGAATTACACCATGGCTCCTCTTTCCTTAACATATTTCTGATAATTTTTAAATGATCAACAAACTGACCTTATTTTTTTTGCAGCTTCCTGACCGGACACTACTGAAAAAGAATCCCCTTTTGCAGCAATTTTGATTAAATATCGAGCAAGCTTGTCGTTTAAAGCAGCTTTTTACGAATAATTAAGTTGGTTTTAATTAAAAACAGTCAAAATATGGCGAAAACCTCTTTTAAAAAATCATCCCTCAAGATTGAAAAAAATAATCGATTCTTGACACGCACTGACTTTGTAATATACTTAAAAAATTATTCCACAGACAAATATTTAAAGAGTTGCCCTGCCCTTGGTCTCCATGCTAAGCCGAATAACGACTTTTTATAAATATTCCTGCATTGCACAATAAAAGCTATTTTTACTGGTCATCCATTTTAATCTTTATCATTTTTAAATAAAATATTTGGAGGGAAAAATGGAAGTGGATCAAAATATTAAAATCCTGCTTGTAGAAGATGCTTCTGTTATGCGTAAAATGGAAATTCGAATATTAAATCAACTCAATTTTAAAAATATTGTTGAAGCCGAAAACGGCTGTGAAGCCATTGAAAAACTGATAAACGACAAAGAAATTCAAATAATTATCAGTGACTGGGCCATGCCGGAGATGGATGGCTATGAGATGCTGACCAAAGTAAGAGAAAACCCTGAATATAAAGATATTCCATTTATAATGGCAACGGGCCAGGGGGACAAGGCATCTGTTATAAAAGCACTTGAAGCCGGTGCAAACTGTCTGATCACAAAACCCTTTGCTCCCGATGAATTAAAGCTTAAAATCAAAGAGGCTTTTGGTTATAAAACAGAGCCTGTCCAAAAAAAAGCTATTCCTTCCGAAATTAGTATAGATGGTAAAGTAAAATTAAAAATAGCACATATTCAAATAACAGATCATCTCCCCCTGGGCATTATGAAACATATGCTGCAGACCGGTATGAAAACCTCCCGACATTTTAATCTGGAAACCATATGTATGCCCGGCTGGAATCCGGTTCAGAAATCAATAGAAGAAAAAAGCGTTGATGCCGCATTTATTTTAGCGCCCCTTGCCATGGATCTTTTCAACTACGACGTACCCATAAAACTGGTTATGTTTTGCCATAAAAACGGGAGTATTTTTGTACGAAGTAAAAAAGAAGTATACCGGAAGCCCTATGAAATGTATTTTAAGCATAAAACAATTTTTATTCCCCACAAACTATCCATTCACAATATGCTGGCGCATATGTATCTAAGCCGTATGGGGCTCAAACCCGGAGTAGCAGGGAAGGATGCTGTTAATGTCCTCTTTGACGTGGTCCCCCCCATAGAAATGCCTAATTTTTTAAAAGACAATGTTGATTCACGGGGATTTATAGTGGCTGAACCTATTGGTTCCAAAGCTATTGCTGCCGGAATTGCTGAAAAGCATATTCTCTCCAGCGAAATATGGAATAATCATCCATGCTGCGTTGCTGTGTTCCGGGACGAATTTATAGCCAAATACCCGGACGCTGTTCAGGAATTTTCCGGTCTCCTCATGGATGCAGGGCAGTTCATCGCAAAAGAACCTGAACAATCTGCTGAAATAGGTGTCGAGTTTCTTGATCCTGAAAAAAAAATAGGGCTAAAAAAAGAGCTTTTAAAAACTATTTTAACAGATCCAATGGGAATTAGTACTGATAACCTATTCCCGGATATCTCTCAACTGGAAAAAATGCAGCTGTACATGAGTACAAAAATGGATATAGGTACCATTGTCGATATTAACTCTTTTGTGGATCTTCGATTTGCCGAACAAGCCCTGAGAGAGGATCCATCACGCTGCACCAATACAGATGAAGTTGACGAACAAAGAGCCATTGATAAATCTTCTGAAACTGACCTGGTTCCCATGAATAAATTTGATACATCAGAGGAAATTGTAACAAGAGAAGGAAAATATTTAACCTTTGGTCTTGCCGAAGAACGGTATGGAATTAACATTCTTGATATTAGAGAAATTATACAGATGATGCATGTTCGTCCCCTGCCCAGGATGCCCGATTTTGTCAAAGGCGTAATTAATCTCAGAAAAAAGATTATTCCGATTATTGACATGCGGCAAAAATTTAATATGGAATCTGTGGAATATACTGATAAAACATGTATTATAATTGTTGAAATTTCAGCATTAACCGGTTCTGCCCTAATGGGAATCATTGTTGATACGGTTTTTGATGTAGCAGTTGTTGATGACAAGGAAGTGCAGGATGCTCCTGAATTTGAACAATTAACAAATATTGACTATATTGCCGGGATTGCAGTTAAAAAAGATTATATAATTACACTTTTGGATATTGATCGTGTCTTTAATAACCAGGAAAAATCTGCCATGGCAATTGCATCATAAAAAAAGGACGCAAAAATGAATAATACCATAAATTTAATTAAAAAATTTTATCAAATATATCACCAGATAATACATGCTCTGATAATAACAGAAAAAGGCCAGGATGAAAGCCTCAACCTTCTTGGAGAAAAACTACGGAAAGTTGGACTCCCGGAGCCCTTGCAGCCCAATACAAAACAGGTAAACAAAGATGAAATACCCGGTTTTCCCCTGTTGCCACCTTTTTTTCAGTCCGAAAATGATGAAGATTTTCTTAATAAAATAGATGAGTATTTAAGCCGGATTAAAAAGATACTTTCAGGCAGGGAGTTTAGAGATGAAAATAAAGATGAATATTTAGATTTTATGCCTGGAATGGTCTTTTTGTATCAAAAAATTATTATGCATGCTGAAAAAGGTATTTCTCCAAAACAGAAAACAGAAGCATTTAAAATGTCCCTGGTAAGGGAAGACCTTGTCCCCCAGGATATTATTAATAAAACAACTCCTTTTCTCCCCGATGAGCAGATGCATGACGTTTCCGATGGTACAAAAAACATATATCCTTCCGAAGCTAAGGATGATACCTTTCACAGCACTGGCATTGAACCCCTTGATTCTGATGAACTTAAAACACTGTGTAAAATGTTGGATATTAAAGTAAAATTCGGAATGAACACAGAGCA
>CAZNFB010000022.1:0-14016 GCA_964572105.1 uncultured Desulfobacteraceae bacterium | reverse complement strand
AAACACTGTGTAAAATGTTGGATATTAAAGTAAAATTCGGAATGAACACAGAGCAACTGCTTAATATAATCAGAGTCAAAATAAATGATTGATTACATCAAAGCCCCGGCTTTGTTTTGCGGGGCTTTAGTGAAGTGTTTTTTGAAAGAATTAGATTTTATCAGAATTTTTTTTACCGGGAATAATAGGCTACGATGGATGCCTTTGCCAGCGCATTCTGGTTCAAATAAAAACCGGCCAGTGCTGGTGTAGCATCAGCCTTTAAACCCAGTTTATCAATTTTGAGTGCATAAATGGTAAATATATACTGATGAGGACTGTCTCCCTGCGGGGGACACGCTCCCCCAAAACCGGGTTGTCCAAAACTTGTTCTGCTTTGAATGCTCCCTTTTGGTGCAACAGATGCTTTTATGTTTCCAGTATTACTTTCAAGAGAATAAATATCAGCAGGAATATCGAATATTATCCAATGCCACCAGCCACTCCCTGTGGGTGCATCAGGATCATATACAGTTAAAGCAAAACTCTTTGTACCTTTTGGAGCATTTTTCCAGGTAAGTTTTGGAGAAACATTTTCTCCGCTGCAGCCAAAGCCATTTAATACTTGCAGATTTGACAACTGTCCGGCAATATCAGGGCTGGACAAGGTGAAACCTTCTGCAAAAACAAAGTTTGTTGCGGCAAAAAAACTGATTCCGCATATTAGTGACAAAATTATTTTTTTCATAAAATTCTCCTGTTTAATCTATTGGTTATTCCCTGTGATCCATTGAGAAATCAGGGCCGCCCAGGGTTTTATATTGTCTGAAAAGAATATATCCACCCCATATAAAAGCAATGATCATTAGCAGGGTTCCAATCTTGTATGATAACTGTGCTAAGAAATGATCATACCGGATTAATCCTGATTCTGTAAGAATGAATTCCCAATCATGGAAACCATAAGGAGAACTTTGACCGGTATTGCCCCCTAGAAGGGGGAGGGTTAATGAACGCGCATCATTAATATAAGGGGCAAGATCCATAAAATTTTCTCCAAACCACCAGAGGGCAAATGAAGCTGCAAACGTATCTTTTGTTTTTACAAGGAAAACAATGAGGCAGATTAAAGGCATTAAAAGCTGCCCAAGACTGCCGCCGAGGGATGTAATAAATTTACCCAGGGGCCTGAATATGATATGTCCCGCTTCATGGAAGGGGAGGTTAACCAGATGCCAGAAAGATCCACCCGTATAATTGGTTTCAAGGGGTGTTATAATAAATTTAAGCCCCCATATAAAGAGAATCAAAAAAAGTAAGGCCCTTCCACCAAAAATTAAAGGATTTGTTTCAGGGTTAACATGAAAAAGAAGATTTTTTATCAAATCAAAAGTCTCTAAAGGTTCTTCTTCAAACCCTGGTTCCTGTACCACGGTATCTGATAGCGAGTTTTGTTTGGCATGGTATTTAGAAAAAATAATGCCACAACTCATACATTCTACTCCCTTAGTTCCATGTTCAAATCCGCATTTGGGACATTTCATGGTTTATTCCTTAAAGTTTAAAAGCATGAATTAAACAACCTCTTATCAATATTGCTGATTTCTCAATAAGTCGAGGCAAATATCGATAAATAAAGCCTGATCTTTCTTGAGAAGTTGCGGTTTTTATTTTATTCGTTAATTATCCTGGGGGCCATGTCATAGGGCGTCCGCTGAAAATATGAAGATGGATGTGAAAAACAGACTGGCCAACACCCTCTCCATTATTAATTACCAGCCTGTAGTCTGAAAGAGACTTTTCTTCACAGATTTTTGCAGCTGTTGTAAAAAGACCACCGATCAGCTCCTTATCATCTTCTTTAATTTCTGCTATTTTTGCGATATGCTTTTTGGGTATAAGAAGAATATGATACGGAGCCTGGGGATTGACATCATTAAAAGCATAATAGTTTTCATCCTCATAGACTTTCTCTCCGGGTATATCTCCGGCGGCAATTTTACAAAAAATACAATCTTTCATTAATTTACTCTCCTTTTATTCTTTTGGTGGCTCAATAAAAAAATCGGGCTTAGTTTTAATTTCACCAGAGCTCAGTTCTTACATCTCATGGCCAAAATTATAACCAGCCCAAAAAAATCAAATCAAACCGTATATTATTATGGCAATTCAAGTTCATATCATTTATTTCTGTATTTGTTTGAAAATGTCAATATTTATCAGTAGTATCAAGTTAGGAAGGTGCAAGAAAAAAATTTGATGCACAGGATCGACGGAAACATCCTGACACTTTTATTGACACTAACACCAATTGCTGATTTAAATAGACTGTCCCATTATAATCTATAGATGCCAAATATTTACCCTATTTTGAGTTCAGGCGGAAAATAGTGAAAGGGACCATGGGAGATAAAAACAAAGAAGGGCCTGGCCTTTTGACAAAATTTTAAAGGAAGTTATCATGGAGAATATTACAGTAAAGGATATGATGGTGCCGCTTACCGGGTTTGTTTCCGTTTCAGAGGATGATTCTTTATTTGACGCTGTTCAAGCTTTGGAGAAAGCCTTTGACATCGATGAAGGAATGAAATATCAGCGAAAGGCTATCCTTGTTTCCGGTAAAGATGGAAAAGTAGTGGGTAAGGTCAGCCAGTTGGACGTCATCAGAGCGTTGGAACCTAAATATGATCAAATGGATTCTTCTCGCGCTATGTCCCGTTTTGGCTTTAACACAAAATTTATCGGTACTATGTTTGAACAGTTTAATCTTTGGAACAAACCATTGGATGAAATTTGTCGAAAAGCTCCTCTGATTAAAGTTAAACGGTTTATGTATACGCTTACCGATGGAGAATATGTTGATCAGGACGCCTCCTTAAATGAGGCTGTTCACAATTTGATTATAGGTTCACATCAATCTCTCCTTGTTACAAAAGAGAAAGAGATTATAGGTATTCTTCGATTAAAAGATGTATTTAAAAAAATTTCCAGCAGGATTAATGCCTGTAAATTATAATTCTTTTTTGGCTTTTCGAATCATGGGCCCTATATGCTCATCTAAAATTTCAATATCATCTTCGAATTTAATAAATACATTAAGGGTATCTCTTATAAGTTTCTGATCAAGGCTTGATGCATGCATGAGAACCAGAACCTTTGCCCAGTCAATTGTCTCACTTACAGATGGAAGCTTTTTTAAATCAATTTCTCTTACCTGCTGTATAAAGGATACAAGTTGTTTTCTGAGATTTTCGGCAAGTTCCGGTACCCGTGCCTGGATTATCTCATTTTCAAGTTTTGGTTCTGGAAAGGGGATAAAAAGATGGAGGCATCTTCGCTTGAGCGCTTCACTAAGTTCCCTTGTATTATTACTTGTGAGAAACACAAAGGGCTTTGTTTCTGCATGAATGGTTCCAATTTCAGGTATGGAGACTTGAAAATCAGATAAAATTTCAAGTAAAAATGCTTCAAATTCCTGATCTGATTTATCAACTTCATCCACAAGAAGAACCGCCCCTTTTTTTTGTTGCAGGGCTTTTAATAAAGGTCTTGGCTCGAGAAAATGTCTGGAATAGAAAATGTCATCATATTCATAAAGCTTGCCCAAAGAAGCCTTTAACCCAACAGCTCCTTCAGTTATATTATTTAATTTATCTTTTAAAATTTGAGTGTATAGTAATTGCTTTCCATATTTCCATTCATATAATGCCTTTGATTCATCAAGTCCTTCATAGCATTGAAGCCTTATAAGGGGCAAATCAAGATAAATGGCCATGGTTCTTGCCAGTTCAGTTTTTCCCACCCCTGCAGGACCTTCAACAATAATCGGCTTTTCAAGATGCCAGGCAAGATACAGTATTGTAGAAATCTGCCTGCTGCATACATACCCTTTATTATGCAATCCCTTTGTTATATTTTCTATGGATATAAATTTTTTATTTAACAGAGCCATTAAAATTTCCGTTTCTTAAAAAAAGCTCGGCAAGCTTTCTTTGCTTAATTTTTGCAACATTACCACCTGTTTTAACAGCAAAACAGATATCTTTTGTCAGCAAATTAAATTTTTTATTTGTTTTTATTCCAGAATCTTTAATTAAACAATTTAACAAAGTCTGAACCCTGGCTGAAAGCAACCGAAAAGATAGCACCAGGGAAGTAAATTTTAAAGATTTTCTGTGGCCATCCAGCAAACAGGCCGATTCATGGGAAACAAGTTCCAGAGCATCTATCATGGATATTATACTCCCGAGGAGTTCTTTAAATTCATCCGTAATATTTGACTTTGTTTCACGGACTATGCAAAGAATAAGTTCCATCTGTCTTTTCAAACCCCCTATAATCGGACCCATAATCAAGACATCTTCAAACTCCCTAAAAGGCTTTACCATTTTTTCATATGCCAAACCTTTTTCACCAAGGAGCGCCGAAGCTGGAACCTCACAATTGTCAAGAATAATACCTCCATGAAGTGACGGACGTAATATATCAAGGTTCATGGGCTCTAAAACAGTTAACCCAGGAGTATTTTTAAAAACTATAAAGGCTGAATATTTCTTTTTACCTTTTTCAATTTCCGTTTGTGCAATAATTACAAAAAAATCTGCAATGGGGCCGTTGGTTAGATAAGTTTTTTTCCCGTTTAAAAAATAGGTGTCACCTTTGAAAATAGCGGTTGTTTTAATATGTTTTGGGTGGGCGCCTGTTTCTGGTTCGGATACTGCAAAAGAAGCAATATATTCTCCTTTTACCATTTGAGGGATGAGACTTTTTTTTTGTTTTTCAGTTCCAAACTCAAGTAAAAGGAACCTGGAAATAATAATATGTATGATCCATGAAAGGACCATGCCCATATTATGCCCCTGGCTTACAAAAGCTTCCCCTGCAACTGTAAAGGCAAGACTGCTTTTTCCACATCCTCCATATATTGCAGGAATATTTAATCCAAGATAATTTTCTTCCCCCATTTTTTTCCAGATATCAAAAGGGAACGTATCTGTTAAACAGAGATCTTCCCTGGATGCCAATTCCCGCCGGGCAAATAATTCAGCTCTTTTTCGTAAATTTTCCATTTTTATAATCAACCATTTAATAACAATAACGGAAAAAAATAATTAAACTTCCGGCATCCTTCAAATTTAGTTTACACTTTTTAAATGCTGGTTCTTGCCTGGTTCCCACGCTGGAGCATGGGAACGAGAAGTGCAATTTTACATTAAAAAGTGTAAACTACTTTTTGCCTTTAATGAAAGGATGCCAAACTTCAAGGTCTTTTCTTTCTTGCAACTTTTTAACCGGACATACTGATTTGACAATATCCCTATTTTTCTTCTTTCTGCACCACATCCTTTGGCTGATCCGATTTTTTCCCGAAAACCTTTGCTCCTACAATACTTATTTCATACAGGATCATCAATGGAAAAGCCATCATCAGCTGAGTTACAACATCAGGGGGTGTTAATGCGGCAGAGCATATAAAAAAGAGAAGAAGAGCATATTTTCTATTTTTCTTTAAAAAATCGGATGTAACAAGGCCTAATTTTGCAAGAAAAGTAATAAATACAGGCAATTCAAAAACAAGACCAAAGGCAAAAAGCAGCTTTGATGAAAAAGTTAAATATTCCCGCATTGATGGAAGAGGCTTAATAGTTTCCGTTGCAAATCCTAAAAAAAACTTAAATCCAAAGGGAAAAACAATAAAATATCCAAAAAAAGCTCCACCAATGAAAAAAAATGTCGAAACAATTATAATCGGTATTACAAGTTTTCTCTCATCTTTGTAAAGTCCTGGAGCGATAAACATCCATATCTGATATATCAAAACAGGGGTAGATATTATAATACCGGAAATCAATGCTACTTTCAAATATGTAAAAAAAGCTTCTGGAAGACCTGTAAAAATAAGACCATCGTTATTTTCCATAAGGGTTACAAGGGGGGCTGTTAAAATTTTAAAAAGCCTTTCCTTAAATCCGTATGATATTAAAAAACCTGCACCAACAGCAATAAAACATTTAATAAGGCGGGCTCTTAATTCTTCAAGATGTACGGTAAACGGAATTTTTTCATCATCCCTGTGAGTCATTGTATGTTATTTATCCTTCTTGTTTTGCCTATTTTCATCATTGGATTTATCCGGTTCAACATCAATAACATTAATAGTTTTTTTTACATCAGTTATTTCATCCTCAAGATCAATCGATTCTTTAATATCAGAAACCGCCTTTTTAAGTTCACCCATCATCCTTCCCACGGTTTTCGCAAGATCAGGAAGCTTATCGGGACCTATTACAATAAGAGCGATTGCAAATATTAAAATCATTTCCCACATACTAATCCCGAACATTTTATACTCCTTAATTTATACTGATCAGCTTCATAAACAGGCTTGGTTATAATTTCAGACATCAGCTGTAGGGGCTTATATATATCTTAAATCAGCGCAGCTGAATAGTTACTAACTGTTAAATATATCACTTAATAAATAGAATTGTAAAATATAAATATTAGGTTAACAATTTTAGGGGGTTGGTTTTATCTTGGCCCATCTCTTAAAATTGTTGCTTATTTATCAATAATTAATTATTTTTAAACAATTAATTATTTACTGTCTAAAAGTAAGTCTTTTTTAAAAAATTCAATGAGCCTTTTTCAAAAATAAATTTTTATCTTTTTTCAAATCAAATAAAATAGTTAAAAACTTATTATACTTTTCAACATGCTTAATAAATAATAGTATTAAAATATGAAGATAATAATAAATAAAAAAATATTTCTGGAAGTTTTGTCTAAAGTTCAAGGAATAACAAATAAACGAACAAATATGACTATAACAGAAAATCTTTTAATAACAGCTTTAAATGATACCATAGAAATTTCTGCTACAGATCTTGAAACATATTTTAAAGGAGTATATCCAGCAACTGTTGAAAAAAATGGGGCTGTCCTTATTAACTCTAAAAAATTATTTGAAATAATAAAAGAATTTCCCGAAGAAAATATATTAATTAGGCAGGTCGAAAATAAATGGATAAAAATAGGAGATAATAAAATTGAATACCATATTGTGGGAATGGAGGTTGATAATTTTCCAACAATTCCTGCTTTTGGTGAAACCTGTTTTTATAATATTGATTCAATTCTATTTAAAAAAATGATAGAAAGAACTATAGTCATAACAAGTTTCTCCGAAGAAAAAAGAGCAACTGTAAATGGAATTTTATTTGAATTTCTTATAAAAAATAAAAAAACAATACTTCGATTGGTTTCAACAGATGGTGGTCGTTTATCAATAGCTGATGCTGTTTATGATGAAATATTAGATTTTCCTGATTTAAAAGATATTATTATTCCCAAAAAAGGGCTGAATGAAGTTGTAAAATTTTTAAAAAACAGTGGATCTGTTCAAATAGGTTTTCAGGAAAATTACTGCATAATAAAAAATGATAATGAAGTAATAATAATAAGGCTCCTTGAAGGAACTTTTTTAGACTATGGAGGTATTATTAATAAAGAAAATCATCATATAATAAATATTGATAAACAGAAATTATTGATGATGCTCAAAAGAATGTCTATTTTAGCCTCTGATGTTTATAATGCCGTTATTTTTGATATTCAAAATGATAAACTTATTATATCTTCAACAAACCCGACAATTGGTGAATCAAAGGAGGAAATGGATATTGAATTTACTGGGAAACATATTCAAGTTGCGTATAATCCTAAATTTTATATGGATACTATAAATCTTATGGATGATGAAATAGTATTGTTATATGTTTTAGATGAAAAGGACCCTGCTTTTTTGGAAGAAACAACTGATAAAAATTATTTAAGTATAATTATGCCGATGAAAGTATAATGAAAAAAAATTACGATGAAAATAGTATAAATGTATTGGAGGGGCTTGAGCCGGTCAGGTTAAGACCCTCCATGTATATTGGAAATGTGGATGTTGAAGGGCTTCATCATCTGGTTTATGAAATCGTAGATAACAGCATTGATGAAGCAATGGCTGGTTTTTGTGATTTTATAAATATTACAATTAATACTGATAACAGTATAAGTGTGGAGGATAATGGAAGGGGAATCCCCGTTGGTATTCATAAAACAGAAAAAGTTCCAGCAGTTGAGGTTGTTTTAACCAAACTTCATGCGGGGGGAAAATTTGATAATGATTCCTATAAAGTTTCAGGAGGGCTCCATGGTGTTGGAGTCTCTGTTGTAAACGCCCTTTCAACATTTTTAGAGATTGAAATCTATTCCGATGGAAAAATTTATTATCAAACATATGAAAAGGGTATAAAAACCTGTGAATTAAAAGTTATAGGCACCACTGAAAAACAAGGGACAAAAGTACATTTTTTTCCTGATGCAAGTATTTTTAATGCTGTTGAATATAATTATGAAATACTCGCAAGAAGGTTACGGGAGCTGGCTTTTTTAAATAAGAGCGTAAATATAGCTATTAAAGATGAGCGTGATGATAAATATGATAAATTTTTATATGAGGGAGGAATTGTATCTTTTGTTGAATATCTTAACAGAAGAAACATGGCTCTTCACAAGCCTATTTTTATAGAAGGTAATAAAAATAATGTTAATATAGAAATTGCAATACAGTATAATGATACATTTTCGGAAAAAATATATTCTTTTGCAAATAATATTAACACCGTGGAAGGTGGTTTTCATCTCATAGGTTTTAAGGCGGCATTAACACGTACCATGAATCAATATCTATCCGGTGGAAATATTCCAAAAAATCTTCAGGAGAAAATAAGCGGAGATGATGTAAGAGAAGGTCTTACAGCAATAATAAGCGTAAAACTGGTAGCTCCCCAATTTGAAGGACAAACAAAAACAAAATTAGGAAACAGTGAAGTTAAAGGGCTTACAGAAGCTCTTGTAAATGAAAAACTTTCTGCCTTTTTAGAGGAAAACCCGGGAATAGCAAAAAAAATAGTGGCAAAGGCTGTTGATGCGGCAAGAGCCAGGGATGCTGCAAAAAGAGCCAGGGATCTTGCTCGAAAACAAGGTTCTTTAATAGATTCGACTCTTCCGGGAAAGCTTGCTGACTGCCAATATACAGATCCTTCACAAAGGGAGCTTTTTCTTGTTGAGGGTGATTCTGCCGGGGGCAGTGCAAAACAGGGGAGGGATAGAAAATTTCAGGCGATTTTACCTTTAAAAGGAAAAATATTAAATGTTGAAAAGGCAAGGTTTGATAAAGTATTAAAGAGTGAAGAGATAAAAAATATTATTACTGCTCTAGGAACAGGTGTGGGAAAGGAGGAGTATGATATCGAGAAGATAAGATATCATAAAGTAATAATAATGACCGATGCTGATGTGGATGGCTCCCATATAAGAACCCTCCTCCTCACATTTTTTTTCAGACAGATGCCTGACCTGGTGGATAATGGATATTTATATATAGCTCAACCCCCTTTATACAAAATAGGAAAAGGAGAAAAAGCTGTTTATTTAAAAGATGAAGATGAATACAATGATTATATCCTCCAAAGGGCGTGCTCCTCTAAAACTGTTAAAATACAAAAGAATGATCAAAAAATATCCGGCCATATTTTATATGATACCCTGGTTGGTATTTCTAAATTTTATTTTAATATGATGAATTTTGAGAAAAGGGGAATCGATTCCGGTTTAATAGAGTTTTTAATTAAAAATAGAGTTGAAAATAAAGAATATCTTCAAAATAAGCAAAAGATGGTCTCCTTAAATAATTTATTAAAGGAAAACGGGTATAACATGGGTGAAATGTCATGGAACAGCGAAAGAAACACCCATAGATTAATGGTTATTCCATCTGCTGAAAAAAAGGATGATATTTTATTTAATTTGAATAATACAAATTATAAACCCTTAACAATAGGAATAGATCTTATATATTCCAGTATTTATCAAAAAAGTTTTGCTATTGGACAAGATCTTTTTAAGTATGATTATCCTCCTTTTTTAATTTTGTCGGGAGCGGATGAAAAAGAAGAAATCGCGGTGGAAAGTAAGCAGAAACTTCTTTCGCATATTATAGAGGAAGGGAAAAAAGGACTATCTGTGCAAAGGTATAAAGGACTTGGTGAAATGAATCCGGATCAGCTATGGGAAACAACCATGGAGCCTGAGAAAAGGAATCTTCTTAAAGTCAAGGTTGATGATGCCCTTGGAGCTGATGAAATTTTTACCATCCTTATGGGTGAAGAAGTGGAGCCAAGGCGGGCTTTTATTCAGACAAATGCTTTGCATGTTCAGCAGCTCGATATTTAGAGGTTGTTTTGAAAAGAATAGGTATTGTTGTCAAAAAAGATAAAAAGGCTCTTGAAAAGGCTGATGAATTTGAAAGATGGATAGAGTCAAAAAATATTAAGGTAATACGAAAGATAAGTACCGAAATAGATTATGGTCTTTTAAAAAAAAATAAATCCTCTGCACCCTCTGATATTGATTGTTTGTTTGTTCTAGGGGGGGATGGAACTTTTTTATCGGCGGCGCGCTGGATTGGAGATAATCAGATACCTGTTATTGGAATAAAGTTTGGGGAAGTTGGCTTTTTGGCGGAACAGTCTGAAAAGGATCTTTTTGCTTCAGCTGAGGCTATTATAAAAAAAGAATTTATAATTCAGCGGAGAATGCGCCTTTTAGTAAGGGTGTTAAGGGATAATAAAGAGGTTATAAAAGAAACAGCTTTAAATGATATAGTTATAAATAAAGGTGCTCTTGCAAGGCTTGCAGAAATAAATACTTATATAGATGACGATTATTTAACAACCTATAAAGCGGACGGCCTTATAATATCAACCCCCACCGGTTCTACAGCCTACTCCCTTGCTGCTGGTGGGCCTATTCTCCATCCGGATGTACCTGGAATAATAATAACGCCGATCTGTCCCTTTACCCTTACAAACAGGCCTTTAATAGTTCCTGTTAAAGCAGCTATAAAAATTGAGATTTCAAAAAAAGCTACTGATATAATGTTAACTGTGGACGGGCAGACAGGTGTTGAAATAGATAGTAAAGATAGTATTATTATTGAAAAATGGCCCCATCCCGTAAATATGATACAGCTTAATAATCAGAATTATTATGATATATTAAAATCCAAATTAAAATGGAGCGGAAGCAGGGTTTGATGAATTACTACCCTATTTTAAAATTTGGAACAAGGCCGAGCGCCATTATAGCCCGGCTGTGCCGTTAATTAAGCAGATATCTTATTAATGGATCTTATCCTTTCAAGCAGAGGGGGATGGGAATAGTTTAAAAATACATAAAAAGGATGGGGTGTAAGGTTGGACAGGTTGTGTGTTGAGAGCTTTGTAAGTGCATTTGAAAGGGATTTTCGGCTGCTGGTTGTTTTGACTGCAAATTTATCAGCGGAATATTCATTTTTTCTGGAAAGGGCCTGAAGAAAAATACCTGTAAAAAAACCGATTGGTGAATATAACATACCAAAAAAAATCAATCCTCCATATACAGAAGGTTCTTTTATATAAAAAGCATCAAAAAGTCCCTGGTATGAAATAAATAAAGATAAAAGAAAAAAACTGATTCCTGTTTGAACAATACCCAGGATTATATTTTGAAATATATGTTTTTTTTTAAAATGTCCCATCTCATGGGCTAAAATTGCAACCAGTTCGGAAATAGTATGATTTTCGATTAATGTATCAAATAGAACAATCCTTTTATTTTTTCCAAAACCTGTAAAAAAAGCATTTGATTTGCTCGACCGTTTTGATCCATCCATAACAAAAACATTTTTTAAAGGGAATTTTATTGAGTCGGCATAATTCAAAATAGCATCTTTTAATTCTCCTTCTTCAACAGGTTTAAATTTATTGAAAAGGGGCATTATAAAAGTGGGGGCAAGAAAATGAATTATTAACATAAAAATTGTCACCCCGGTCCAGCAGAGCCACCATCCATTTTTGCCTGCATATTCGAAAAAAGCAAGTATCCCCGCAATAAGGGGGGTTCCAAGCAGAACAGCAAGTCCCAGTCCTTTTGCCATATCTTTAAAATAAGTTATAAGCGTTGTTTTATTAAATCCAAAACGTTCTTCTATTACAAATGTTGCGTAAAGAGAAAAAGGAATAGATATTATTCCTTTTAAAAGGATCAGTATCCCTATATATATTAGTCCTGTTAATACAGGTCCATGGTTTAAACCTTTTACATATTGATCAATAAAATAAAAACCTTTTCCAAACCAGAAGACTATAATAATCAGTATGGAAAAGGTCGATTCTGTTAATCCAAAGAGAGTATTTACCCGCAGGTAATCCTGAGATTTTTTATATTTTTCAGGCTCATATATGTTTGTCAGCTCCTTTGGCGGTTTTTTTTGCAAACCTTTTAAGTTTAATAGATCTGCAATGCCATGTATAAAATAATCTATAATTATTGAAAAAAGAATGATAAATGCGATTGAATTCATAAGAGTTCCATATTCCAGTATTTGGCCTTGCGGCAAAGTTTAAAATCGAGTTATTATTTGAAAAGCTATAGCTTAATCAAAGATTTAAGTAAAGTTTTTCCTTTCCGGGCAATTCAAAAAAAAGCTATATAATATAAAATATATATGATGTGTATGTTTGACTTCTGATTATATTTTAGATAGAGTTTATTCAGTTGGAAGTGATGATAGCTTTCTTAAATCTCTGCCGCAAAACGGCTTTATTAAAAGGAGAAAATTTTGGAAAATATCGAAAAAATAATAGAAGAGTTATCAAAAGAAATCCTTAGTAATTTGGGGGAAATGAGTAAAGTAAAGGATATGGCCGAGCGAAAAACTCAGGCCGAAATAGTGAATCTTCTTTGTCAATCCATGACTTCCGTCATGGATAGTATAATGTCGGACATGTCTCCTTTTCCCTTTATTGGTGATGATGATGATGATTATGATGATGAAGAATATTGAAGCTAACGCTTTGTGTGCACGTAACCCATGGATAGCCATATAAATATTTTACTCCCTTATCGTCGCCTGCGTATTTAAATACGCCTTCCCCCTCCGGCCTTGTGCTAACTTTTAAAATAGGGAATTATTTGATAATTCTATCTATGATTGGACTTTCTTTTGAAACTTTTTAGGAAGACTTTTTTAATTCTGTTTTTCATCCTGATATTTTCTTTAACCGGTTTTACAGGTCAAAAGGTTCAACTTCCCATTTCCATATTTGTAACTATTATGCCCCAGGTATATTTAGTGGAACGTATAGGCGGGGATAGGGTTATAGTTGATGCTCTGGTCTTGCCGGGAAAAAATTCAGCCACATACTCTCCGTCTTTTAAGCAGATGCTGGGGCTCGCCAGGGCAAAAATTTTTTTTCGAATTGGTGTCCCCATGGAAAATAGTCTGATGCCAAAGATAAAAAATGTCGGAAAACAGATATTGATAGTTGATACACGCAAAGGAATCAAGCTGCGAAGGATGGAACGGGGTCATCATCATGGAGGCGGAGGTGGTTTAGATCCTCATATATGGCTTGACCCTAAACTGGTTAAAAAACAGGCAAAGACGATTTGCGAGGCACTGATTCAGGTGGATCCGGAGGGATTTTTAGAGTATACTTCAGGGCTTAATTCTTTTATTGATGATCTTGACATTCTTGATAAAAAAATAAAAGCGGCTTTTGCATCTGTTAATGGATCATCATTTTTTGTTTTTCATCCGGCTTTTGGGTATTTTGCAGATGCCTACGGGCTTAAACAGGTGGCTGTGGAAATAGAAGGAAAGGCCCCCAAAGGAAAAGATCTTTCTATTTTTGTTAAAAAAGCAATAAAAGAAAATGCGCGTGTTATTTTTGTACAGCCGCAGTTTGATAAAACAACAGCAAATAAAATCGCCAAAGCAATAAATGGTACTGTTGTTTCAATTGACCCCCTTGCTAAAAATTATTTAGAAAATATGGAAATAATGGCGGGCCTGGTTGCTGATACGTTTAGCAATTAATTTCTTCATTAGGAACGGAGATGAAATAAGTTGAGCAGAAATAGCGCAGGATTTTGGCCCAT
>CAZNFB010000021.1:0-20180 GCA_964572105.1 uncultured Desulfobacteraceae bacterium | reverse complement strand
TAACCATTCCGGCATTTTCGTCATCAGTCAGGCGGATCAGCTGTTTTTCCGGCAGCATTTTTTCAATATCGCTTTGTGTGCAATATGCCACTACTACACCACCTTCGCATAGACTACGCAATCAGGACGCTGAAGCACCGGCAGAGGTCTGCCTTCAGCCTTGATCCACCGACCGCTGGGATCTTCTTCTTCCCATGATTTTGAGAAAAACATCACGCCGTTTCCGCCGGCATCGATATTGCCGACACCCCCGGGTGCTTTACTGTCAACCACCGGAGCGTATGGGACATCCGCCAGGTCTGAGCACAGGCCGATAAGCATAAAATGATCCGGCCCGATAAAATACTGACGGTTGTTTTTCTCATCCATGAACGAGCTGTCGTATTCAATCAGCTCGGTTGCGGCCAGCCGTGACACATCGCTTTCCTCTGCAATTTTTCTGCCTTTTTCGTACTTGAGCAGATTCAAAATGGACGTATTTGAAAGCAGGGCATCCATCGCATTGTAGCCAGCAAAGGCCAGCCATCCGGTGATCCCTGCAAGACTGTCCTGCTTAATCAGCCGCTTAAACTCCCGGATCTTATTCATGGGGTTTGAAGCTGCATTGTCCCACAGATCCGTCCCTGTCAATTCGGGCTGATGCGTGGCAGCCATGTTGTAATTCACGAGTTCGGTTGTCATGTCTGCGTCGTAAATTTTACCTTTAAGCGCGTTGCATGCCCAGAACTCAAGCGTTCTGTCATGCTCGTCTTTCATGTCTTTTTGCTCTCTGGCAATGCGGGTTTTCATTTGCTCTACGCTCACCTGTCCGCCGAATGCACGGATGGAATTAAGTTCTGCCGTATGCACGAACCGTTTTGTTGCCAGCCGCGGGGCAGATACCGTGATGGTTTTTCTTCCCGTTTTTAAAGTAACTTCAGCCGGAGCATAGATTGATATGTTTTTCAGCACCCGTTGGGATCCTGTAATAATATCAAATGCCAGCCTGTCGGATACCTCCATATGCTCCTTGCCGCGGAATACCCGGTTATACACTGTCATTGCCGGAGATGTCATAGCGTTAATAGCCCCGGTTAATACCCGTATTTTAAACAGATTATCCATAATAGTTCTCTCCCTTTTTCATGTTAATATTAACACAAAAACAACGCAGATGCCTTTGGTCTCTACTACGCTGTGGTTGTTGTTGTTGAACTTGTCGTTGTGGTTGTGGTTGTTGTGCTCACAGCAAGAATCGCCTCGTCAATCAGAATGCCGCGATCCTGCAAACCAACGATTGCCGTACGCTTTTGCAGCGTGGTAATGCCTGCCGGCCAGACCAGGTCGGTTTCTCTGTACCTGCCGATAAAATAAGCCTGGACTTTCTGCGTTGCAGCAGAATCACTTACATCTTCAAGCAGAATTGCCCTGGCATTTGCCCCGCCTGACGACTGCATCTGCTGCCATGTCCCGCTTGCCACGCTGACCATCTCAAGCACTGTGCCGCGCAGCAGGGCGCCGGCTGATGCCTTGAGCGTAATTTCTTTTTGCTCATGTACATTTGACGCCACGAGCTGGCTCAGCGCTGCTGAGTCAGCATTGTCTGTTACCCCGAATACTGCCATTGTTTATCCCTCCGTTTTCGTACAGACTGGTTTCGTACAGACGGGTTTGAAACCCGTCTCTACACCAAACACGTCTCTACAATTATTTTTTTAGTTCAACCTTGGCTGCTATGGATTCACCGGCTTCCTGATCAGCTTTTGCCTCTGCAAACTCAGCCGAATCCCCTGCCTTTTCCTTTTTTGCCAGTTCCTCAAAAATCTTTGATTTGCTGAATCCTTCCAGGTAATCCTGAAACCACTGCCTTGAATTTTTTTTGTTATTTTCGGAAAACGAAATTTCCTTTTCCGCATCCAGTGTCTGCATAAAGCCCACAAGCCCGGAATCGAGCCAGGAGGGCGGTATCTTACCTGATGCGGCCAATGTGTTGCAAAAGTCCGTAATCTCCTTTTCTGCGGCCTTACGCCTAACCTGCGCCTGCTTTTCCGCGAACTCCGCGGTCAGCTTCTCCCTCTCTGCAGCAACACCATCCTTTTTTGCCTGTTCGATATCGGCTTCACTGAAGACAGAGACGGGTTTGGAACCCGGCCCTGCGAATGTCCCTGCCGGCAGGTCAATATCCGAACCTTCGATTTTTTTCCAAAATTTAAATGCCTCCAAAAATTCCGCAAACTTCATATCATCCTCCTTGTTATTGTTTTTTGCCGCATCCCGAATATAGTCCACATCCCAGTCCGGGATAATTGAATCCGCTTTTTCCTTTCCCTCTTTCTCGATAAAATAATCCCGCATTTTACGGAAAATCCCACCTACAGTCTCCCATGTCCAGGAATCGACTTCACCAAATTCAAATGTGACTGACTGATCATCATCTGAAAAAGACAGATCCGCCAGACCTTTTACTGCCGGAGGCGCGCCGCCTAAAAAGCCGACGTGCCGCAATCTTCCATCCGGATAAAAACTTGCAGAACGCTTTTTAAACAGGCCTTTTTCAACGGATTGAGAAAATTCAGGGACCACATCCTTGAATTTTGCCAGAAGTGTGCCGCCTTTTTCTTTTAAGTCCGACACCCATCCGAATGCCGGCGAGTTGTCTTTTGGATGACCCGCCACCAGGGGCGGCTCATGATAAGAAGGCTTAAATGTCTCTAATGCCTTTAAAATAACAGCATCGCCATCATGTTCATGGCCGTTGCTGTCAATCTGTTTTCCGCCTTTGAAAATTTCTATCCAGTCATCGAATCCTTTAAAATTTTTCATCTTTTCCCTCCCAGGAGATAATCCGAAAGCGACTCCCTGATTTCATCCCAGTCTTCGGTTTGCACCATCATAAACGGACGGGCAGGAATATCGCCAAAGGGCAGTGTTATTTCCCGTGTTCGTTTATGCGCTTTCACGTTTTGCCTCACCCCTCTGACATTACGCACATGCGCTTTAACCTGCTGAGTAATGGAAAATGCGCCGAACGATCCTTTTTTAGCACCAAACTGATGAACAGCGGCATAAACACGGTTTGTTCCGATAACAGTCCTGTCTTTATAAGCCTTAGAATGGATTGAGTTCATCAGGTGGCCTTCCTCCCTGAGAATGGAAACCCCTTTGCCTCTTCGGTTTTCAGTGGTTTCAGAATGAGCTTTCCATCTTTGCGGACGCCCTTCCTTTTCAAAATTGCGGACAATCGATGTACGCACAATCTGCCCGATAATATTCATGGCCGGTGTCAGACTATGCGTCCGCCGCTGTATCCGCGCGAGCAGTCTTTTAACGCCCTGATCTTCAATTCTTATATCCATCATCGTGCCGGTCATTTAACACATCCTTTTATTGTAGAGACGGGTTTTAAACCCGTCTCTACTTGACTTTCTGTTACAATAACGTATAAATAAACATATCGATTGTTCCGGTACGGACCGCGGCTTCAAAGCCGGAGCATGGCGGCCGGGCTGCTGCGGAGCCCGAGCTTCTTTTTTTTATTCCTGCCTGGCCCATATCAATTTCCCCTGTCTTTGATTATTTAAATATGTAAGACTTCTCACTGGAATCATTGTTGACGATTCCATTATGCCGTTTACGGATTGCGCCACCATTAATAATCCCCGATTTTTTTTGAGTTTGACAGCTTTTATAATGCGCTGCCGCAATACGATTCTCCCCGTACCCTTATGCCGCTCAAACGAAAGCCATACCTCAAAAGGGTCATGCATCAGCTCAGTAAGAAACGGGACAAAAGACGCTCGATCTGCAGGAATATGTTTTGCTATCACCTCAGCGTTTACAAGCACGTCATATCTAAAAGTAGAGACGGGTTTGAAACCCGTCTGTACCAAACCCGTCTCTACAAATGTAAATATTTTTTCATCGGCGCCTAATACGGTTTTCAGCCGGGATTCAAGCTCCCCTGTGCCTTTGACGGCAGCGCCGATTTTTGCCTTTGCAGCATCTACAGGTATTTGTTCCGGTCTTCCTGCTGATTGCCAGTCACCAGCAGTCAATTTTTCCCACTGTTTTGCGCCCTGGGCTTTCCAGGCATCCATTGCGTTTGAGGATAATTGTTTTCCCCAGGAAGCTTCCCCAATATTATAATCCCAGCCCGGATCAATTCCCTTTGGTATTTTATGTATTTTACCGGTCTTTTTGCTTTTCCAATCATAATGCTCTATTTTCGGAGCTTTGGTCTTTACGGGATTCTGGCCGCCAGCCTCTTCTTTTTTTATTTTTTCAACTTCCCTGGCAGAATGGTTGACGATTCCGCACTTGCACCCCCAGCCGTTTGGCGGGTAGTGCGTTTTCCAAAACGAATCACCTGCAGGCAGTATAAGATTATACCATTTGACATGTTCCGGACGCGGGAATCTTGAGTTAGAGGCTACATACCGGAGAAAGGGTCTGGCTTTTAAAACTTCATGGCCGAACATCTGTTTATAATGGCCTGCGGCATATGCTGTTTTAATGTTTGTGTTAAATATCACGCTGGTTCTCCAGCCCTTACCGCCCTTATATTTCCAGCCGTGGCGCTTGATTATATCGTCAAAATCCTCTCTGAATTGCGCTATTGTTGTGCCGTCTGTGATACCCTTTTCAACTGCCTCGTACAGGTCGGAAACAAGCTGCGTTTTCATGGCGCCGGCAATTACAAAACCCCTGGCATGCATCCCCTGCCAGAGCTCTTCCCATGTTTTTGATGGAAGTTTGACTTTTTTTTTAAAATGATCAATCGCTTCGTCAAAGGGGAGGTCGAATACTTTAGTTTCCGGTATCGGCATCAAACCTCCCTGTAAGATCGGCCAGCGTCATGGCTTTTTGCATTAAATCGCCGAGACTGCTTTCGTCTACATCCCGATAAAGATCGAGCAATTCGTCCTGAAATTCTTCAAGAGTTGCTGCTTTCTCAAGGAGCTTTTTTGCAGCATTGATCTCGTTGTCCATTGATGTGGCGTCAAGCGCTTTGTCTGTAATAATGTCCGGTGATGCGGATATGCCGTCGTCACCTTCGACAAATTCCGTTTTATTATTCTCTTGCTCCTCTTTTTTTTTCGCAAGTTCAAAATCAGTCTCCTGAAGATTGTAAACCCTCTGATAATAGCTTGCCGTAAACTCGACACCCTGCCTCTCAAGCTGTTCATCCCGCTGGCTTCTTTCGTTTTGAATATCCTCTTCTTTATAAAAGCTGAACAAGGGAGAAGATGAACCAGCAAAATTAAGCTCCACAACCCATCTGAAAAGCAGGTTAAAGGCCGACTTGACCATCTGCTTATCCTGTTCCACCAGATCAGCCCTGACCTCCATATGCTCTTTTGTGGCGGCAAAAGACCCGCCCTTGTCAAGCTCCGTGGTCAGGGTTTGCCCCAGAATGGCTTTTGATATTTCCCTGTTTGATGTGCTGATCAGTTTTTCGTAAATATCCGCACTGGCGGTTTTGCCTGCAGCCTCTGTAATCTCAACGCTTTCATCATTATTAATAACAGCAGCAGCATCCTGGACCATATTTACAAGTCTTGTAAGCAAAAGCCCGCGTTCAGTCTCGTTTGTCTGCCTCGGAACCTTGCCGATAATCCAGGGCATCCCGTATTTTTCCGTAAATATGGCCCAGAATTTAAACCCGCCCCGTTTGAAAGCTACTGGCCAGAAACAGCGGGATAAAACACGTTCCCCATAAGGGTTTTGATAAGAGGCATGATGCCGCGGCAATAAAAATTTATACGGCGGCATCTCTTCACCTTCTATCATATTGTCAATGGATAAAAACCTTAAACGGTTATCTGCATCAAACCCAAACCATTCCGGAGGTTTCCCCGCCACACGTTCAGGGAGCCAGGCCGACCCTGATTTCCAGATCACCTCAATGGGGCTCATTCCAAAGAACGGAGCCTCCAGCATATCTGTAATAATTTGGTGAACGTCCAGCGTATCCATCATATTTTCAATCATCCGCAGCGCTTTTTTATTGGCCGGCTCACCCTCTTTTGCAGATTCACGGATTTCCCATTCGCAGGACAATGCCCCTGCCTTTCTGCTTTGTGCGCAGGAAAACACATGGGCATCTGACATTAGCTGGCGATATACGGTGATATCCTGCCCGAGTTTCGCAAGCACAGGGTCAGGATCAGGCAAAAGACCCATAACGCCCATCCAGTCAACAGACCGGGACCGCGGTGCAATTTCTGCGGCTAACGATTTTTTGTCGTCTAATTCAACAAAATCATTTTCATTGATGTACAGTTTCATTTAATATGTCCTGTATGGAACATGTTCGTGATAGTCAGACAAATGCTTCCCCATCCCTCTTTTTCCGGATGTAACCACCGACGGTACCCCCGCGTAATCTTCCGATGCCCCATGAACAGCCAGGGCATGGCTCCAAAATTCGTCACTGTGCCCCTTGTCCGTCCGATCAGCGTCAAACCGGATATTTCCGGCTGCTGTTACGGTTTTTTTCACTGCATGGTGCGAACGCCGAATATCTTTATCCACAGGGATGCGAACCTGCCTGTCTTCAAATTTCCGTCTAAGCCCAAATGCAAGTTCCTGCTTTGCAGGACCGGTGAACAAAACACCTTCCACCCGGTATTCCCCATACCGTCTTTTGGCGTCTTCAACAGGTTTTTCCCCCATGCCGGTCTGATCCATGCAGATTCTAAAGGGATTATATGTATCCACAAGCCTGTCAAGCTCATCATCCTGTGCCGCAAAAGAAGCACCTTTTAGCTGCACAACTTCCCGCGTCCAAAGAATATCACCGACTTTTTCCATCACCCAGAACACAGCAAGATCATGACGCCTGCCAATATCATTGCCGATAAAAAACGTTCCGCTGCCGGAAAATTCGGGCTTCCCTGCGTTTTCATTTTCACATGGCCGGATCAGATCCCAGGTTAAAAACGCATCGTTTTCATCAACGGGAATGCAGCAGTATTCCTGCAGCCAGATGTTTTCATCTCCGCATGCCTGTCTTTCCTCTTCCAGCCATGTTTCCCGTTCTTCTTGTGTTGTTGGTTTCCCCATGATCCTGTCAAGCAGGCCCTGTTCAACTGCATCGAATATGGTGACCGTATGCAGGGAAAATACTGGAAGCTTCCCCTCGGATACGGCTTTTTTAGCGTCTTTAACAAACTGGGCATACAGGCTGGCATTGGATTGATATGTGCTTAAAATGCGCAAATCATATCCCCATGTTACACAAGGTTTTGCCGCGGCATACATTTTCGGCTGATCTTTGTGCCAGTCGAATTCGTCAAGATTTGTTTTTCCGCCCTTGGACCTGAAAGCCGTTGGGTTGCTTGACAAGCCATGTATTCTCGATCCATTGGCAAACCGGATCACAAGGGCTTTTACATCTTTATCTTTATTTAAAATTTCTTCCTTTAAACTTAAAATATCCCCTGCTTTTTTAAATATTTTAGCCCATTGTTCACAATACAAAATATATTCTTTTGCAGCAGATTCGTCAGCAGATGAAAACCATACCGGCATGCCAGGAGTTTTTACGCAGTCGCGTACATCCTCGTATGACTGCACATAAGTAGCACCAATACGCCTGGATTTTTCCCATATTTTACGTCGGGACGTATCTTTGAGCCATGCAATTTGATACGGCAAAAAATATGATGATTCTTTTATTACGCCTTTCATCTCACCCCTAAAATACGATCCACTTCGTTAATCAGCATGCTGCGTGTTTTTTCTTTCTCTTCTTCAGAATGCTTCCCTGTTTCACTTTCCATATATTCGGTTTTTATTTTTCCGATCAGGGCCAGGGCTTTTTCCACCTTATCCCAGCGTTCCACCAGCGCACCAAGCTTGCTTAATGTATCCATCATGGGGGCGGAAACCTCACACGGGGCAAGCCCCTCTACATATCCTAGCTGCCGTTCAAACAGATCCTTAAGCCGGATAATATTGCTTCTTTTCTGCTGCCTGGCCTTATCCCATCCGTCAATATCTTCGCCGAAAACCCGGGAGTCCTCCTTCCATCTGCGCAGAGTAGTGCCGCTGATATCAAGCTGTTTTGATATCTCGGTCAAATTGCTCCCGCCTGTATACATCTGCATGGCCAAAGGCTCTTTTGCTGCCCTGTCTCCCTTTGTGCCCATCAGTCCAGTTCCTTTTCAAGGCGGTCGATATCACTGCGAAGACTTAATATGCCTGCCCATGCAGTTTCCAGGTCACCCCACATTTGAGAAAGCTGGGGGATTTCCATATCTTCGATCTGGGTGAGATTTACATTAATACCCTGCCTGACAGAAGCAGCCAGGGCCTTAAATTTATTTTTCAGCCGAGACCTGTTTTCCCTGCTTTCTATTAATTTACCCTTTATGGCTGCACGTTCAAAATTCATTATTTGTTAATCTCCATATGCCTGATTATATCTTCCAGTCTTGTAAAAGCCTGTGTGTTCATGATTATTATTTCCTTGAGATCTTCTGAGAGGCCATTGGATTTTTTCACAAGCTCAACATTGTTTTCATACATTCGGCGCCACTCCGCCATATCCTGCCTGTAAACTGCCAGGGTTTTTTGATTGTCCTTTATAGATGTCCAGCACAAAACAGCCAAAATGCCTGTGATTCCGAATGAAGAAAAGTTTGAAACTATGTCGATTAAAGATGTTGCCGATGCTCCGTCCATTTTGCTCTCCTGTCTGTAAGGGCACAGTGATCCGTGCCCTTACTATAATCGCGGCCTACCTGCTTTGTGATCTATAAGGAGCCATGCCCTTAAACGGAATATCCTTATATTTATCACCAGGGTACTCTTTTGCCGGAACCGAAATTTCCGCTTTCCAGCCAAAAATCCTGCACATTGCATCCGCCAGATTAGCCATTTCATCAATTGTAATCCTGACTACTCCATCCTCATCCGGCTTAAGAGCATCTACTGCCCAGGTTGAAACTACCCCAAAAAAAGCCAAAACTTTCCAAATACTTGTCCTTGATCTCATTTTTTCTCCTTGTTAAAATTGATAATGGCACGATGCTTCGTGCCTTTATTTAAATCGCGCCCCTACCATTTCCCGCAAAGGTCCTAACCGAATATTAGGACAGGTTTTGCCGGAAAATTCATTATGACCATGTATATTTTCAGATTTTAAATCGAATATTTTCACCAGGGCAAACAAAAGCCTGGGCAGGGATGAATATAATTGCTTCCCTGTAAAATGCCGCCGGCCAATCAGGCAGACCCCCACCGAAGTTTCATTGTAACCCCGGCAGTGAGCACCGACTTCATTAATTAACCGGCCGCGCTGTATAAGGCCGTCAAGTTTTAGATTGTATGGTTTACCCTGGGTTGCAACGCCGTTGGTGATAATAAAATGATACCCGCAGCCTTTCCAGCCGCGGGCTTTGTGCCAGGAATTTATGAGGTTCACGTCTCCAAAGTCTGAATCGGAGCAATGAATTATAATCTTTTCGATATCAGATATCTTGCGGATCATGGCTCCCTCCTGCAAAAAAAAAGACCGGTTGCGTCATACAGTTAACAGGGCTGTAAGTCCGCAACCGGTCTTATTTTTTTACCGGGACGCAGGAGCACGGCTCGCCGTGCTCCTGCAAAAAAAACATGATCAATTGTGCTTTTTATATATAAAAAATTTTGTTGCTTTGGTCAAGGGTTTTTAAAAAAATCCTTTGTATTTTAATTGACCGTACATTGCCCTTAGCCGGTCAAGGCGCAGGATGATGTTATCAATGTTCTCGGCAGTATATGAGATTGTTGCCATTATGCACCTGCCTTTGCCAGAAGCTCTTTGTAGTTCTGTTTTAAGCCGAGGCATCTTACCACTCTAACGCTGGAGCCGTGGATCATGAGCGTGGAAGAATAGGTGGTTTCAACGGCACGGTAAAGCTTCGTGAAAAAATGGGCTTTGCATTCTGCGTGAACTTTTCTCTTTTGGCAATGCTCCAGGTAAATGCTGTAAAGATCATCCTTTGCAGCAACATGCCCCATGCCTACGTCGCAATATTTGTGGGCAAAGCTCCACATAGGATCGTAGACGTTGGCGTTAATTCTGAACTGATCCATTTTGACTTCAAGACGATCGATTTTAGCCAGAATTGCAGGGAGAATGGAAATATGCATATCGGAAGGCTTTTTCTCCATTGCATTAAAGGCTGCTATGTATTTTTCTTTCCACTCCATCATCTTTTTGCCTGTAAACCCCAACGTCAAAAGATCGAATCCGTTCCGGGTGATGAGGTACATGGGATATTCTTTCCCGCGGTCGTTTATGTAAGATGTCATCTGAAAGTTCAGCTTACCAAACTCATATGAGCACTCCAGCTTTCTGATAGATCGAAGAATGTTTTTATGCTCTTTTTCAAGATTCCCGGCAATACGCAGGGATGTTGTAACGGGTTTGCCTTCGCTGGTAGTGTTAACGAGTTCATTTTCTTGAAAGTGAATCAGGTTTGAGTTTGGCGCGGATGCGCCTGTGGCTGTTTCTGTGGTCATGGTATTATCTCCCTTTTTAATTTTATAATTTCATCCGGTTATTTCTGCAATCGTAGGGGCACGATGCTTCGTGCCCTTTTAATAAACTATCTCCCTTTGCAGCTCCTGAGTAAATTCACCCATCCGTTTAAGAATATAGCCTGCTTCATTATAAATATAATTAATGTTCACGGGCTCACTCTTATTTCCCGAAAAATCAAAAGAAGAAACTCCAAAAAAATTATCAACCCCCTCAGCCACAGCAAAATTGCCCTTAAACTCCCTGGCGCCGGGGTCATTAATTACAGCAGTTTCTTCACCCTTAAAATAAATAATAAAACCTGCAAGATCATCAGCAACAGGCTCTTCTATTTCCCAAAAAACCGTGAGTAAAGGCTCACCGCCCGCAGGCTTCGCCCCGATCATCACCATGTCTATAAATAAAATCAAATATAAGAATTTCATAATTTCTCTTTTTTGGAGATAAAATAATGTATTTTGACGTATGGCCCCCGTAGGGGCATGAAGCATCGTGCCTCTACGGTTGGACAGCATTTTTTTTCTTACGCCATTTAATAATATCTTTAGCCAGCTTTCCAAACGCATTCACGCTGATCAACCCGCCGGCATCACCCCGTGTGTCAATACGATTGCTTAAAATCAATGAAAGTTCGCTCATATCAGCCGCATCATCGTAGGTCAGTATATCCAGCAGAGACACGGCGCGCCGTGCCCCCGCGCTTTTCAATCTCCCCCCTGTTCAGAACCAAACCCCAAAGCATCAAGCCGCTCTTTATTTCTACGCTGTATCTTTTGATACGCATCATATTCGTCTGCGTACATCCTATCTGTAAAATAATATTCATAAATAATGTCCCTAAGCCTGCTTATTGACAACTGATGCTCAAAAATTTCATCCTTTAACGCCTGCAAAGAAGGCTTTTCAACTATATTTTTTTCTATCTCCTGCCAGGTTGGAACATAATATTCATTCCCCATAATTTTTCTCCCTGCTCTTTTTCCGGTAATTTTCTTCTGTTATCTCTTTCATCTTATCAAACGACAGCCTTTCAGGCTTCCTGCCTTTGCTTTTCTCCGGTAAAGGCAGTGCCCGCCGTGCCTCTGCTGTTCCGTTGCGCTCTGCTCTGTTATGCCTGACCTCTTTTTGAACATCCATATCATTTGCATAATCGTAGGCAATCGCCTTTAAATATCCATGACTTTTTAAAGGAAGGCGTTTGGGCGGATTCTCTATAATCTGATCCATTGCCATGCCCCACGCTTTTGCGCTGTTCGGTCTTGCAGCGTTTTTATCATATTGTATATGAGGTGTGCCGATGAGCTCTTTTAGTTCCGATAACAGCCGTAACACCTTTCTCCACGTCAGGGCTTTCACAGGAGGCCTAAACAGCGCCAGGTACGAAAAACACCGGCTGGAAACATCATACTGAAGCTCACCAGCCAGCTTCAGGCACTGCCGGGCGATTGCATCATTTAACCATGCCTCTGCGCTGTGTACCGCCGAACATGATGGACATATAAGCTTCATAATTCTTTTCTCCGAGGGGGAGACACTGCGCGCCATGCTCCCCCAATATTTTTTTCATATTTTATTTTTTTTCAATACCCAAAGGTCCAGGAGGCAAAGGTTTCCTCGGTTCATAGGGTATAAAACCGCTCCCCTCAACCCCGCCGGTGATTTTTAAAAAATCAATTTCTGTTTTTGCAGAATTAATAATTGTTTGTGCTACAGCGCTGATCGTTTTAGCAGTTTCAATATCCATACCGCATGCCCCGGCGGCACCGGCCCAAAACAAGACTCCCACAATATGCTGTGGGCGCTTTTCCAGTCCCGGGGAGAGTAACCGGTATCTGATATTTTTATTTGCAGAATTCCATCTTTACTGGTTCGCTCGCTGCCGACAGGCCTCCATGTATATGGGCGCCTACCTGCCTTGAACTGTGTTTTTACGGAGTTGCCTCCGGCCTGCCATCCTTTTACTCCAAAATTATGGGGCCGGTGCCCCAGCTTAAACGGCGCTGCCTTGCTTCGGTCATCCCCGGAACGAATACGCCCGACACCTGCGCTGTTAAGATATTCTTCGCTTTTACGCAGCCCAAGGCTGGATGCTTTGGAATATATACCTCTCTTTGAGCGGCAAGACAGAACAGCCAAAGCACTTGTTGACGTATCCGGATAAAGCCGCGTTAATAATTCTATTTCGTCATTTGTCCAAATCTTTTTCATTTTAAATCACACTCCCAAAGACTCAACCATTATAGAAAGCTCAGCAGCCTTGATTTTCATTTCAGCAACTTCTGCCTTGCCCAAAAGAATGCTCCCGTATTTGTTACTGAGTTTTTTCAGGCCAGCAGAGAACCTGTCCGGGCTTTCAAGCATGCGGCCAAGAAAAGAATCCACAACAGCTATCGCGGCAGGATCACCGGACACCCCGGCGTTATCAGGCATTCCAACATCAGCCGCCATATCTTCAAATTCAAACGTGACCTGCTCCATCATATCCACTAAAGCTGCTTTTTTCCCCCTGGATGCCTTAATAAGCCCTGTCATACCCCGCCTTTTAAAAGTTTCATAAAAGGCCGCGGCTTCAGATTCCTCCCCTGCTATCCAGTATCCGCCCCCATTACCCGCTTTAGATAAAACAGGAATATTATCGTGCTTTTTCAGCAGATGAAGCTGTATTCTGCGCACCTCCCGCTTTTGTATCTCAAAATTCTGCCTTTTCTGCGCTTTCCTAACCATCACCGGCAATATTTTTGAATCCGGCTCAAACCCTTTTAATGCGCAGTCAAACCGGACAGCCAGCTCTATTGCGGAAATCTTTTCATCCGCTCCAAAATGATCCGTCCATAAAATACCAAGAAATTTACTCTCAAAGTCTGTTAAAATCCTGGAATGAAGCCCTGTTTTTAAATCATACCCTAAATCTTTTCTATCCATGATCTGGTCTCCTGCTTTTATCTATAACCGTTCGTGACTGCCCGACGTGGTTGCCCTGCCGTGGCGGACCGCATCATACATCAGCGCAGACACAATATCGTGCATCTGCTTTGGCGGACACCACTGAACACGATCCACACCGGCCATTTTTTTTGCCATGCTGTGGGCATACGCCCAGGGCCGTTTTGCTTCTGCAAGCATGGCCTCTATTTTTTTAAGCATCTTCCCCTTGTCCGGGTCTTGGAAACATGCCTTGTCCGGACGCCCGGGAAAATTTTGCTTTAAACGATCAAACAACGCTGTTTGATCAGCATCACCTGTTTTCCAGGCTTTAAGCGAATGCGGCACAAAAGGATTGTATGAAACCGCTTTTTGTTTTTTCAGATGACTGATCAGATCCCTCCGTTCGGCCAGTGTCATTTCCGACAATCCGGAAACCCGCCTTTCGCATATAGCCGAAAGCGAATCCAGCCAGTATTCTTTATTCTCAAAATACGGCAGACACAAAGCCAAAAATCCTTTGTGTATAATTTTGTTTTGCCGGCCGTAAAGGTCTTTTGCGCTGATGCTTTTTGCTTTTGCTGGTTCACATACTTTTGCGCTGCTCATAAACCCTCCTTTTCGCACGGTTTTCCCAGAGCATTGCCGCACCTGTCGCATGTTACTGGATGCCTGGGGCCTGTATCCCGCACCAGCCGCCAGGGCTGATAACTGCCGGCCCGGCCGCTTACATATTTCCCAAACCGGGCAATGTATCCGTGCCTGGACAATCCGGCCATGAATTTCCTTACATTGTTTCTTTTTGCGCATGATGTGCGGCACAGGTCTGCAATTGTAAATTGACGCATGATTCGCATGCTTTGCCATACCTTCCTTCTTGCAGCGCCTGGACGAGACGGGCATTTCATTCCTTTTTTGCCTGCCATTATCTGCCCCTCCTGAAGCCCGTTTTGAACACTGGCTGGTCATAAAACAGCGGCCTGTCCGACCACTCTGACCGTGTGACGGATTTTAAACTGTTGGTGCGGCCGAATGCTTCTATTTTTGACATTGCTGTGGTCATTCTTCCAATATTGGCTTTTGCTTCCAGCCGGACAAATTCAAGCAGATCATCGCCAATATGTATATCGCACACAGTATCCGCCAGGGTTCTGGCGTCTTGAGCGTCAATGCCTGAAAATTCAATCCATTGCGTTATGCGCCTTGCAAACTTTCCTTTTGTCTGAATTTTTCGGGCCATTTCTTCCATGCCGATAAGTATGACCGGGGAGCCTGTAAGATCGTAGATATCGCGCAGAGCATCCACCATGTCCGCCTTTTTAAACAGATAATCCGATTCGTCTATAAATACAGGCCGCGGCCTTGCCATTAATTTTTCAACAATTGCATTTATCATGGGAGCTTTACGATGCAGGGGCTCCATCCCCAGCTCCCTCATCATATCCGCCAGCATGCTGGTTATACTCCAGCATGTGTTTGCCCGTAAGAACACGCCGTTTAGCATATTTGTTGCGTATGCGATAGTGGTCGATTTTCCCTCGCCGGGGGAGCCCCACAAAAGGCCCATTCCCTCAATGCCCAAAGAACGGTTTTGCAGCTCTCTGACGGCAGCTAAAAACCGCTTAACGTTTTTGGTCATAGCCATTTCATGCTTCATATTCGCCTCCTGCTATTGGTTCACGATGATGCTTTTTCCGGTTTCAAGCCACATCTCGTAACGTTTCATCCACGCCAGATCTTTGTCCGGCACATCCATGCCCGATGCCAGATCCGCCTCTATCATCTCATATTTTTCCCAGTCGTTGGAGGGCAGGCGTTTTCGATTTGCAATGCTGATAATTTCGTTTGCCGTTTCTTCCTGTTCCTGCGTCATCTCAACAGGCTGGGGCAAAGCTGCCTTGATTCGTTCATCATGAACGGCTTTGACCGCCTCTTCTATTGCCTGTGTGGTATATTCGGCTTCCTGCTTTGGGAATTCGCTGATATTTGCAAGCTGTTTTTCACGGTGGTCCAGAATTTCACTGTGTATGGTTTTGGTTTTTGCTTCCCGTGCCATTTTCTTTAGTTCTTTCCGGCCGTCTTTCATCACCTCCTTTTGCGCTTTGCGAACCATAACCGCCAGGTCTTTTCTGCTGATCCCTGATCGATCAGGGTCAACAGCCCGGCACAAAAACGTACCGGATTGCTCATACACATACACAGCCCCGAAATCCGTAATATCCAGAAGAACACTCACTCGCTGACCTTCATGACCCGCCATTTCCGGTGCTATATAGTATCCGCCGCCGATCTTGACCCCTTTTTTCCCGATAATCCTGAGCCCGTCACCGGCAGGAGCCGGCGAAAGCAGAATATCCAGTGCCCGTTCATCCTTGATTTTTCTCACCGGTTCTTTCCATTCACGGGCAGTCTGTGCAGGGGTTTTGCCGTTAAGACCGGAATGCTTATTATAATGATATACGGCATCAACCCACCGACGGCAGATGTCCTGGAAATCATCTGCCGTCATATTGATATCCACAGGGTCTTCACCCTGTTTCATTAAACGCTGGGAAAACGACCGGCGGGCTTCAACGGCTTTCCTGTCCGCAACATTATGACCTATATAACCGGGCAGCAGCTCAACAATATCGTGGGAGAATGTCCCCAAAGCGCGCTCAATAAACGGTTTTTGTTCCGGAGAAAACGGCGCACACAAGGACTGGGTTATCTCAAGACCATCTAATACCCGTGTTATATGATTTGCAGTGTAATCTTTACCGTTATCCATTTTAATAATTTCCGGCACTCCCCAGTCTATTATCGATCTGCGGATCAGCGCCGCATGGGCATCCGCTTTGGCCGTTGGGGATACAAGCAGTTTGAGCCTTCTTGAAAAAATATCAATCACGCCCGAAATATTATGCCTGCCGTCCGTGAGCATTATGTCTGTTGGTGTGGAGTCCATTTCCCACATTTGATTAAGCCGGACAATGTTTTCCGACCGGCTCCCCGCCGCAAACATCCTGTTGTTTTTCCATTTGTCGGGGTTAGCCATATATTCCAGCAGGCTTTTATTTTTCTTTGTCCACCGGTTCAAAAACCTGCGGACAACTCCCTGGCCGGCAATGGTTTGTCCTGAAAATCGTGCTTCAAGACCCGCCATTATTTTTGACACCCCAATATGGGGATGGTCAATTTTCATACCAATAATAAACTGCCTCATATCATCAGGTATACCGCAGGGACGGCCGGAATTAATGTATTGGGCAGCAAGCCCTGCAAGCCCGTTTTTTTTATACGCTTTCTGCCATCGATTAAGGGTTGCCCATGACAGCGATTTTTTATTGTTTTTCGTAATCGCCGACAAAACCCAGTCCGCCAGATCCACCTCTCCGGACGCCACGTTTTTGCAGAATATATTACTCCCCTCTTTCTTTTGCATGTCCGCGTGTTTGATAAACGCATCCCGGGCCCATAAAATTTCCAGCCGGGCTTCAGCCTCTTTTTTTCTTACACCAGGCAAACATGCATAATCGGCAAGACCCGTCTCCTTTGCAGTATCCGGTGACTTACAGATTGAAATTGCCGCTGCAACCTCAACCTGAACCTTCCTGGGAAGCCTTAAGAACATATATGTATTCTGATACCCCCCTCTGATTTTTTCTGAAGACTGAACCCATTGTTCACGCTCAGCCCTGTACCGAACAGCCCTTTCTGTAATATTTAATGCCTGTGCAACCTGGATGGAATTCAGTTCATGTATCATCTGCCGTTCCTTTTTACACTTCTGATTTTACAGCCGTATAAAGAGCTTCAAGATAACGCAGCACAACTCTTTTTTCAGTATGCCGCCAGTCTTGCTGACGCTCTTTTTTAACCTGTATAAAAAAGGCATCAAACGTATCTCTAAAATTGATACTGACCCTGTCTTCCTTAAGCTCACAGGTCTTTTTTTCCACATCTGCTTTCGCAGCCTCATCCGCAATCTTTTCTATATTTGTAATATTCATAGCCCGGATGGTTTTTTTTATATGCGATGCCGTGATTTTGCCCCCTTCAGGAATGGTTTTTATTGCTTCAAGCCACACCCTTGGCTGGTCTTCCGGGCTTAGCCTTGCAAGTACGCGGGCCTGCTGTTCATTTTTGGGCAATAAAACAGGTTGTTTTATCTCTTCAGCAGGGTTATTTTGGGAACTATAGTTCCCATTGTTTGGTTCGTCTAACTTTAAATTTTCCTGCAAATTATCAATCACATTTGCAGCGCTGATCTGAAAATCGGCACTTCTTTTCAGCATATCCCACATCTCCCGACAGTAATCCTCAAATGTGTCGTGGGCTTGCCTGTAATACCGATTTATTCTAATTTCACGCAGCGCACATCCCACCTCATAAAAAGCCTGGAAGTTTTTTGTAATTACAACTTCGAGTTCCCCCAGCCGGTTTTGATCTTTCACAGAGACCGCCACACCATCTTTATATTTTTCAGCATTTTCCATAAACTGTTCCATCCGGTTTATTCCCTTATATCTTTGCGTATCGTTTCAAAAAAAATTATCACAGCACATATCAGTAAAAGAGGCATGAGCCAGAAACGGCTGTTTGACAATGCAAAAACAGCGTTTACAAATAACTCCATTATTATCCGGCCCCCCCTGTTATATTTGCGGTGATCACTGTAATAGCCCTTTTCTCTTTTTTATCTATTTTTAGCACCACACCTTGAGCCGGGACCCAGTAAAGAGCCAGAACTTTACGGCGCCGCCCTCTTGCCGTAAAATATTCCTGCCCCTTTTGGAGCCAGACTGATCCCTCTATCATCTGTTCTATTTCTTTCGCGCTGGGAGCTGCTCCCCCCACCCGTTCTTCCCATCGCTGCTGAAAGTGCTTTGTAAGTTTCATTATGCCCCCATCTTTTCCGGTTCAGGATATATGCAAACAAAATTTGCGGTATAATACAATATAAATTCATTGTCAGGACTGATCTCACAAAAAACGCACCACCTATCCTTAAAAAAAGTTAGTACCTTAATCATTTTTTGCCCCCCACGTTTCAGCTGTTACTCTATATGTTAATGTATGTGTCGATTTATTCCCCACACAAAGAAACCAGAATATCAATAACCCAAGTTCAGGCTCAAAAGTGAAGCATTCGTGTAGATCAGTTTTTTCTCCGCATGGGACGATTTCACCGTATTTTCCCCGAGCGTCTGAAATTATATAATTATAAAGTTCCGAAACTTTAGTCACGATTCCCCCTTTTTAAAGATTTGACTTATTTTAAAAATTTTTTAAAATAAAGCTTATTTGTCCGACTGCAAAGCAGCCTGGGACGTCCGCCCATACCTGTGCCCTGAAAAATATTCAGAAAAAACATCTTCAACACGGCAGCCGATGGAATTAGCCACCGCCGTCATAATAAAATTCGATACCATCTTTTTGTTTATGCACAAAGAAACAGCCGGCTCGGATCTGTTAATCTCTTTTGCGATTGCTGTTTGGGAAAGGCCTGCCTCTTTTATTGCTTCCCTGATCTCTACTGATCTCATTGTTTGCTGATTCCTTTTTTTTAATTTTAATATTAAGTTAATAATAATCTTAAGTTACAAGCGAATCAAGCAAAAAGATTAACTTCATCAAAAATAATTAACATTATCCTAAATTGTAAAAAATTTAAGACTGAGGCTAAGCTCGCTAAGCACTGGAAAGTTTCACCCAATGCCATTACAACCTGGCGCACTCGGAAGTCTATACCATTCAAAAAAATAATCGCATTTTACAAAGATGAAGGCTATTTTCACCGGCGAAGGGAAAATGACCCGAGGGAAAATAACACCCTTATAGATAAGGAAGAAAAACCGGATGCAGGTGGGCACGGCCATAATGACCAGGAATTGAAAGACAAACTAATCCAGACCCAGGGTAAGGTAATCAATCAGCTTAATTTAATCGGACAACTGAAATATACTCTTGTAAAAACTGAGGAAAAATTAAAAGCAAGCGAAGAACTCGCAGACAGGATAAGAAAAAATGACCTGGAGACTCAACGGGGTGATATTTTAAAAAAACGGGCAATATAATACGTGTAGAATTTAGCTCTCATAAAAAATAGAGCAAAAAAGCGTAAACCACTTGCAAAAAATCCCTGCCAGTCAAACAAAAACAGGGTTTTTAATGGTTTTTCCTGAATATTCCGGGTTATGAGCAGTTATGAGCAGTTATGAGCGATTATGGACACATCAGCAAAAAAAACGGGTTTTAACCAATCCCAGGGCATAAAAAAACAGAAAAAACAAACAATCTGTTTTTTCTGTTTTTATAGGTTTATTTCCGACTTTTTCGTTTCCGACTTTTTTTATTCCGAAAAAGTCGGAAAATCGCCACAACCATTTGTTTTTTTAGCAAATACCCTTTGTCATTACATTTGTTTGGACATGCAGTTTTCGTTTCCGACTTTTTTTTAAACCTTTACCGTAAAATCAAACCTAACAATTTGAATTTATTTATTTATTTCCATTTATGCCCCAGGTTGCAATCTTTTCGAACATTGTGTCTCATAAAGATTCATTTGTGAGCCACAACAGCCTTAACCATCTGATTTATAAAACAATTACCCCAGGTTGCAATCTTTCGGTCGCTTTTTTGCCCAAAAACCACACCCAAATCCCTATTTTCTCTAATCATTTCACAACCATACAACCCACAAACCCTTGATAATCCAGGTTCCAATCTTTCTGACCCCCCACAATTCCCCCCCGCTTAACTGGTT
>CAZNFB010000020.1:7984-20234 GCA_964572105.1 uncultured Desulfobacteraceae bacterium | reverse complement strand
AGTTCAAAACGTAAAATTTTAATTTTCTTTCAGGCACTATAGATGTACAGGTTCAGCATTTCCGGCATTAATCAATGAAAAGATACTCCAATAACCGCAAGAACTTTAAACAGACATCTTATGAAGCAGGGGCTATTTTTTTTGCTTCTTTTTTTATCGCAATTTTGCTCAATCAGATAAGACCGAATAGCATATCTTTTTTCCCAAACTCCGAAATAAATGAACAAAAAAAAGGAGCTGCCACTGAAATATCTGTTGCAAAAGCCCTTCTGATACTTAAAAATAAAAAGGGAATTCTTCTTGATGCGAGATCTGCAAGTATTTTCGAAGAGGGGCATATTCCCGGGGCTCTGAATTTTTACGAAAAGGATTTTGATGAACTTGTGGAAAATTTTTTACTTCAAAATGATTCTAAAACAATTATCATAACCTATTGTGATGGGAGTCAATGTGATCTTGCCCGGAGCCTGGCTGAAAAATTTTGGTTTGTGGGATATGAAAAGGTATTTTATATAGAAGACGGATGGAGCCGCTGGAAAGCAGAGTCTAAGGAGAAATAATGATCTTAGCTTCTAAAAAAGATATAGAGAAGTATGAAAAAATGGGCATCTGGGGCAAAAAAAACCTCATCGATATATTTAAAGAGCATGTTAACACAAAACCGGACCAAATATGTATAATCGATCCTTTAAATAAAGAGGAGCTCACAGGTTTCCCCCCTGAAAGGCTTACCTATAAAGAACTGGACAGATCTATTGATGCGCTTGCAGAAGAATTATTAAAAAAAAATATAAAAAAGGATGATATCATAATGGTTCAGCTCCCCAATTGCTGGGAATTGGGGATGCTATACCTGGCCATTTCCAGAACAGGGGCTATTATTTCTCCTGTTCCGGTCCTTTTAAGGGAAGCCGAGCTTTCTTATATAGCCGAAATTACAAAGGCAAAGGCCTTTATAACGGTTGAAGAATTTAACCGGTTCAAACATAGAAAAATGGGGGAAAACCTTCAATCAACCTTCCCTGATCTTGAGCATGTAATAACCCATGACGAGATCAGAAAAATGAGCAAAGGAGATATTACAGGTATATTGGATGATATCGATATTGATCCAAACAATATTTTTACAATCTGCTGGACATCAGGCACCGAGGCCAGGCCAAAAGGTTGTCCCCTTAGCCATAATAACTGGCTGGGAATATCGACCCTCCAGGAGGCCACTGGGGTAAAACCTGGTGACAAACTGATAGTTACAGGTCCCATGGTGAATATGGCTTCCGTTGGATCGGTTTTTTTACCCTGGCTTATACTCGGTGGATGTATGGTTATTCACCATCCCTTTGATCTGGATCTTTTCATGCAACAGGTGATCAAAGAAAAAGTTAATTATATGCTCCTTGTACCTGCAATATTAAATATTATTGCCAAGCATCCCAGAGTTGACAGCCTTGATTTGAGCTCTGTACGCTCCATCTCCACAGGCTCAGCCCCCCCTCTTTATGGGTATTAAAGGAATTTAAAAAACGCTGGAATATTGAAATAGGGAATTTATGGGGACAAAATGAAGGGGCAGGCATAGTTTCCGGCATTAAAGATATCCCTGATATAAATTTAAGAGTCGATCATTTTCCCCACTTTGGAAAAAAAGGTGTAAAATGGAAATCAAAGGGAGCCGGATTCATAGAGACAAAAATAATAGACGAATCCGGTAATAACCTGACCAATACAGGGGACGTGGGGGAGCTTGTATATAAAGGACCTGGAGTAATTCCATCCTATTTTCGGAATCATGAAATAACAAACAGGGGATTTACAAAGGACGGGTTTCTAAAAACAGGAGACCAGTTTAAAATAAAAGAGGACAATCTCCTCTCTTTTTTTGAAAGGAGTAAAGATATTATAATACGGGGGGGATATAATATAAGCTCCCAGGAGATTGAAAATTACCTCCTGGAGCATCCGGGAATCCAGGATGCAGCAGTGACTGGAATGCCGGATGATCTGCTCGGGGAAAAGGTCTGTGCCTGGGTTGTGCCGAAAAACGGTGAACCCATCTTTCTGCCGGAGATCACCTCCCTTCTTTTTAAAAAAGGTGTGGCACGGTACAAGCATCCTGAACGGATTGAACAGATAGATACAATTCCAAGAAATTCCGTGGGAAAAATTCTTAAGAGTATTTTGCGTAAAAAAATTTTAAAACAGCTTCATTGACCATAAACGTTCAGAGAATATCCATCACGCTTACATTATCAAAAGGAGATAGCATGCCTGAAATCAATGAAAAAGATTTTTTGGATGAGATCCGTTATGACATCAAGGTGAAAGATATTTTAAAAGCCAAAATCGTAATGACCTACCTTGAAGAGATGAAACCTGAAGTTGTACGAGCAGCCCTTTCTGAAATAGGAAAGGCTGACATCAATTTTGCTGTTCATCTGCTGGCTGAAGTATTAATGGATACCCCTGAAGAAGCAAAGACTTATCCCCCTGTAAAGCAGCTTCTCATCTCCAGAATACTCGATGACCCCCAGGTACTCCTTGACATATTACGAAATACAAAAGAAAAACTGGCCACAAGATTATTATTCATCGGGCTTTCAGGAGAAATACGTCTTCCTGAAGCAACACCGTTTCTTCTTAAGATTTTAAAAGAGGAAGAAGGAGAAAAAATTCTTAAAGGGGCCATCAACGCGGCAGGAATGATAGGAATCCCCTCTGCAGCAGCGATAGTTGCCGATTATCTTTATGTGGACAGCTTTGAACTCATAGCCTGCGCAATCAGCGCCCTGGGACAGATAGGAACACGTTCTGCCCTCCACAGACTGGCTGAACGTATCGGAATAGACCCCGACCTGGATATTATGATTGTAGATATTTTTGCCCGAAATCAGTCCCAGGATGCCCTGGAAAAACTAAATGAAACCATTACGTCCCATTATGCCCATGTCAGAACTGCTGGAAAGGCAAAACTTGTGGAAATCGGTTCCAAGGTTGTACCTATTTTAACAAACAATCTCCTTCATTTCGATTCCGATCTTTTAATCCATACCCTTAATGTTCTGGGTGATATCCGGGATGAAGCAGCTGTGGATCCGATACGGAAGCTTCTTTATAATGAACCAAAAGATCCCAATATAAGGTTTGCAGCCTATGAAGCCCTGGGGCTCCTTCCTTTACAAAAAGGGGCGTTCAGCCTGGCTTCAGGCCTTGATGACAGCGAAAGCCATGTTCGTGCCGCAGCAGCAAGAGCCATAGATCGAAACTACAACACTGTGCTTTTAGCCGGGATGAAAAATCTTGTAAACGGATCTAAAAAAGATGCTGAACGAGTAATAACAACCATCATAGATACACAGTGCGGTAAAATATTTTTAAGCCTCATGGATGATGACCAGGTTAAAAAGATAGGAATTTCATATCTTGTAAAAAAAGCACATCCTGATATAAAATCCTATTTCAAGAATCTTCTTATAAAAAACGGATATGAAGATATTGCCGAAGATCTTGATGCAACAAAGAAAAAGGCTGAAAAAAAGAGGCCAAAGGTATTTGCTGTTGACGATTCCAAGATGATCCTGAGCATATACAGAAAGGTACTGCACAGCCTTGGATATGAACCTGTTCTGTTTGAATTTCCCGAAGAAGCCGTGGATAAGGTTAAACAGGAAAAACCGGATATTATACTCACCGACCTTAATATGCCCAAAATAAATGGTATCGAATTGATAAGGCGTGTACGCAAAGGGTTTGACAAGAAAAAACTTCCGATAATCATGGTGACCACGCAGAATGAAGCCATGGATAATGAAGCGGCTGATAAAGCCGGAGTAAACGCTATTCTTCACAAACCATTTACTGAAGAGAGTATTGGCAAGGCTATTGCGTCTTTTATAAATGTACGTAATTAACCCCTTAGGAACGCACCGGCAAAGTCATAATATGAAAAAACCGGCTCTTCAGATATTTTTTCTTTTCCTTTTTCTGCTGACAAACAGCTGCGCAATAAATCCTGTGAGTGGAAAACGGGATTTTGTCCTCATGAATGAATCGAGTGAAATTTCCATGGGGAGAAAATATCATCCTGACATTCTAAAAAAATTCGGGAGATATGATAATCCTCCCCTTCAGGAATATGTTGCAAAAGTCGGAAACCGGCTGGCCGCTTCCTCCCACAGATCAAATCTTATTTACAGGTTCACAGTTTTGGACTCCACAGATGTTAATGCTTTTGCACTGCCTGGAGGTTATATATATATTACCAGGGGACTGCTGGCCTACCTCAATACCGAAGACGAACTTGCAGCAGTTCTGGGACATGAAATCGGTCATGTCACAGCCCGCCACGGGGTCCGGCAGCAGACCGCCGCAACTGCAGCAAATATAGGGCTGGCCGCAGGGCAGATATTTTTACCGGAACTGCGCAACCAGGCCGCAACTGATGCCTATGGAATATTAGGAGGAATCTTGCTGAGCAAATACAGCCGGGAACATGAACTGCAGGCCGACACTCTCTCAGCACAATATCTCGCAAAAGCAGGTTATAATCCCATGGGTATCATGAAGGTTTTAAAAGTTTTAAAAGACCACGCCGCTTTTAAGCAGAAACTCGCCGGGGCCCAAGGAGAAAAAGCCCATACTTACAGAGGTCTATTTGCCTCCCATCCAGATACTGATACGCGCATCAGGCATATAATTAATTCTGTGGAACCATTAAAAAAAAGAAATAAGTTTAAAAAAAAAGATCCTTTCCCCCAAATACTTTCAGGGTTGATTTTTGGGGATAAGTTCTCAGAAGGAATACGCCGGGGGAGCCGAATTTATCATGGCCCTTTGGAGTTTGCTGTTTTTTTCCCTGGGGGCTGGGTTTTAAAAAACAGTTCCAGCAGCATCGAGGCTTTTGCCCCGGCAAAAACAGCCCAAATCAGACTGACAGTTCATGATATTAATAAACGTATCTCATGCAAAGAATTTTTGACTTACAGACTCGGCTTTAAAAACCTGCGCAACGGTAAAAAAATCAGTCCCCATAACCTGAAGGGATATACCGGTCTGGTACAGATAAACAAATCCAGCAAAAAACGTTTTGCAAGGGTCTGTTTAATATTTTTTAATAACAGAGCATATCTTTTAACAGGGATTGCAAAAGATATCTATATGCAAAGCGAAATCGATAAAAAAATTTTACAAACAGGGTTAAGTTTTCACCCATTATCAAAAAATGAAAAAAACCTGGCAAAACCCTTAAGACTTAAACTTATACATGCATCAAAAACAAAGTACAAAAAACTCGCCAAAAACTCGCCCATTCCGGTGGATGCAGAATCATACCTGCGCCTTCTTAATCAGCAGTATCCAAAAGGTGAACCAAAACCAGGGCAATTCATAAAAATCGTTCAGTAAAAAATCCGTTTGAAAAAAAAGAGGATCTGAAGAAAAATTAACAAAACAATTTCAGCATCATCGAATATGTGACAGTAGATAATTTGACAATAACCTATAAAAAAACCCCGTTTGAAAAAACGGGGTTTTTTTTATAAATCTACCATAAGCTTTAAGCTTATATTATACTTCAAGCCATGAATCAGAATAGAGAGTCTTTCCAAGAATTACGCTTGTGGTTTTTGCATACTGCTGTAATTCATCTGACAATGAAGCCACATCCACAGGATTATCATCCATGACTGAATAAATAACATCAACAATATCCTGACGTTTACCTTTTGCGATATCAGTTAATTGCTCATCAAGGGGATCAGAAATAACCGAATGCATACCATGTTTCTGCAGCATAACCATATATGTCTGGTTTAAAATAGGCCGCAGATGGTTAGGGGGACCATTTGAAATGTTTGACAAGCCACAGGTACTCTTGGCACCTGGAGCCATATCCTCGACCATTGACTGAAATGTCATGAGGCTCATGAGCTGGGGCTGCTGAATATTAACAGGTGTTACTATTCCGTCGACCCAGATCTTTTCATTTGGTATCCCTGCTTCATTGGCAAAATAGAGTAATTCAACACAAAGAGCAGCACGTTCATTTTCATCACGGGGCAAACCATCGGGACCCCACATGAGTGCGATGAAGTCCGCGTTATATTCGGCTGCCATGGGAACCATTCTCTCATAACGCTCGGGCCTGCACATAATAGAATTAACAATAGGCGGCAGGGAAGTCTCTTTATAAACCTTAAGAGCTGCTTCAATGGCATCAACGTTTGATGTATCCAAAACAAGGGGGATGTCAGGAACAACATCCTGAACAACTTCCACCACCCAGGGCATAAGTTCATGCCCGTCTTTTTTTGCAGGGCCCAGGTTGATATCAATATAATCCATGCCCTGTTTTTTCTGAAAAAGAGCCTCTTCCTGAAGAGGCTTTGGGTCCCGCTCTTTAAAAGCCTTACCTATTTTTTTTGAAATAACATTTAAGCTTTCGCCTATAAGTAACATTAATCCTCCGTAAATTGTTTATTAACGGGCTTTGAGAAATGCAGGTATATGAGCTGCTTCTCTTGGGCCCACAGTAATCTTCCAGTCCGGGAGCTCTTCTTCCACATCACCTGCTATTGCAGCGGCATACCCCGGGATAATAAGTTCATTATGCTTGATCTTATCCAAAATACCGCTTTTCTTTACAAAAAGCCCAACATCATCACCGGCAAATTTTCCTGCTGCCCATGCCGTCATAACCGAAAGGCCTTCAGAGTCTTTAATCAAAAGCCACGCTGGAACCTTGCTCCCCTCTATTTCCCCTGAAACAATAAAATATGTCAGGGCAAAATTGGTGGTAACAAGAACTGGTGAATTTTCATCAGGGTTCCCAATTTCATAGATACCCTCTGTCACCGTCATTGGCCTTTGGGGATCTGTGAATATATTGAGACGCTCCAATAAAAGGGGGAAAAGACTTTCACCCGTGAAATCAGACAAGGTTACTATTCCACCGTATTTTGCCACCAGCATTCCTGCAATGCAAGCTTCCACATCAAGATTCGACGCCATTTCAGAGGGGAAGGTTATTGTTGGAAAACCAAGGGCCTTATTCCCTAATTTTAAGGCGGCACGCCTGATTGCAACCTGATCTTCAAGTACCTGTTTAACTTCCCTTGACCCTGAATCGAGAACAAGATCCTTTAACCCCATTTTCGTAAGCTTTTCTGTTAAGGGAATAAGACCTTCAACAGATTCAGCTTTAACGCAAAGAGGGAGACTATTCTCCTTTGCAAGGGTTCCAAAATCATCCGCATTTGCACCTGTGGCCGCATAGATAAGGGGTCTTTTAAAACCGCTTGTTTCAATACCGGCTTTCATGGCATCAGCATCATCGCTCATCAAAATGAGATTGAATTCAGATTTTTCGGCAATTGTTTTTGCAGCGGCTGCAAAAGCGTTTTTATCCCCTGCATCTTTTAATGCAACAAGTTCAGGCCTCAGGTTCAAGCCGACCCTTTCGTACTGAAAAGCATTCCATATTTTTAATTTGGCTTCCAGATCCGCCTGGGAAATATCAGAACTAACTGTTGCAGCAAGCAGCGTAGGGTTAAAAAATGTTTTTTCATGTCTATATTGAACAGTCTCACCGCCGGTCTTGGCAGCACGTACACCTTTTCCTATGTCAACCGGCCGGATCGGTGGAGCCGACGCCTCCGATAACTGTTCTTTTGCTTCATCAGATACATAAGGACAACTATCCAACTCTGCCTTGCCCGAAGCTAAATTCATGGCAAACGCAAGGCACGTGGGAACCCCACATTCCTTACAGTTTGTCTTGGGCAGAAGTTTAAATATCTGAATACCGGTTAATGCCATACTTATCTCCTTGTTCTATATCTTTTTATCAGCAGACAGCGATTTCCCCGCTGCCTGCTGTTGTTAATTCTATCCGATCAGAGGATCCATGGAAATTGCTGGATGCCCTTTCTCCTGGAGAAAGGGGAGAATCTCCTCTTCTGTAACCCCGACTGTTTCATCGGCGATCATGTCGAAAAGGCCAGAAACTCCAAGGGCCTCGCCTCGGGCATTAATTCTGTCTTTAAGTTCTTCCTTTAGTGCCTTGGGCATCCATACCATTCTCGCGAGCCCACCGTCACCGGATATAAATTTACCCTGTGTGATATTATGCTTGGAATGTCCCACAAAACCAGGGGATGATGCTCCTCCGCCCATAACACCTGCAAGGGTAGTAAAGGGCATTCCGCATGGAGTATCCCCTGTATAATCCCTTCCAACAGTCATAACGCCGTTGCATGATGGAAGCATTGCAGCGATACATTCGCAGCAACCGCAGGTGGTCATTGGATCTATAACCATGGAATAAAAATTATAATGTGTAACAGCGCCACGGGATGCTTTATATATAAAATCATTAACACCTTTCCACTGGCCAAGCTTGGGATCAACACATTCACCCTTTTCAATGGGCTGATTCGGACCCGTAGGACTGATCTCAAAAGCAGCTTTGCAATCCATCCAGTTGTATGCCCCGCAAAGTCCTGTTCTTTCCGGACTCACCGTGCAAACATGGTTGGGAGCAAAAGACTGGCAAAGTGTGCATGAATAATAAGTTTCAACATCCTCATCAACCATATTGTCAACACGGGCGTCCCTTGTCTTGTAATTATCCCTTGCTGTTTTGGTAAGCTTGTCAACATCCTCTTTGTTAGTATAAAGCGTAATCTGAACCTTATCCACAATTTTAGTAAAGTCCTGGTGAAACTTAGCATGGAGAACAACACCAATATCTTTTAAGGTAAAACCCTTTTCAACTGCAGGCTTACCCACACGAACCCATGCGATGTCCCTCTGGCCTATATGCATTATCCCCTGAATATAATTAGTCAGATGATGAATCTGACGTTCCATAATAGGTTCAAAGTCTTCTTGGAACTCACGGCCTGCAATCTGAACAAAAATACCAAGAGGGAGAGTATCTCCTTCTTTCATATCGGCTATATCCGGTCCGATAACTTCAACCTTGCCGTCTTCTATTTCACCCAATTCAGCCATCTTTACAAGCTCTGTACACTGGGTCTTTCCACCGCCCATCTGACAGTAAAGGTCTGCACCTCTGACTCTTTCACCTTCAAAAGCAGGGCCGAAGGCGCATGGAATCTTAATATCGGAAACCGTAACCTTAAGTCCCCTGACCTCAATAGATCTCTGGCATATTTCATCATGGGCAACAGGGGATACAACATGCTCGTATGTACATATACCCGTAGGCAGAATCTGAGTTATGTCTGTGTCTGCTATGGTCGGAAAACCCCAGTTTACACAACCTGCTGCTGCAACGCCCCATTCGGTTCCAACATCGCCCAATGCATTAACAAAGGCAAAAACTCTTTCTTTATTGTACATCAGTATCTTTTTATAATCACCAGGCTGAACTCCGCCAAACGCCATGGCAACCCTGTTTGCAAAACCTACTGCGAAAACTGCCGATGAAATATCAGGGCCAAAACATGCTATTCTTGTATTCCAGCCAACCTGCACTCCGGCTTCAATAAGCTGTTCTGTTACTGTGGTGCCGTTATGGTTAGCTGCCAGAAACATATAAAGCCCTTTTTTCTGGTAGTCTTCAACAATAGCTTTAGCTGTTGCAGCATCTGGTGCAGAACCGACTATTGCAGCAAATCCTGGGGCACTGCCGTCAACAAACTCAACGCCTCTTTTCCTGAAAATTGTATCGTCTGCAGCACCAAGCCATATTTTTCCGGCTTCGATATCCGGATCTTCTGCGTGAAGATAAAAATCAGGTTCGTTAAGATACCTTAAAGCCTCTATAATCTCAAAAGAAATTATACCTGCCATACCTGCATCCAGAAGAGGGCCAAGAAATGGGAGCCAGGTTTTGCCTTTAATATGTGGTGGAAGCAGACCCCGTGCAATATCCAAAGGTTCCTGCAAATCTTCAAGGGTTTCAACTTTTATTCCAAACAAAGAATATATGACCGGCAGATAATAAGCTGTGTTGGGAAAACCAACCTTGGTATCTGCATTATATGTTGCAAGCGCTTTTTTGTACTGTCCTTCAGCTTGTGCGACAACTTTATAACCGCCCTGAATAGCTGCAAATGCTATTAATCTCGACATTTTGTTCCTCCTTCATTGAGGATTTGTTAATCTATAATATATTAAAACAGATAATAAATTTCAAATATGTATTAAACCGTTCTTCTTAATCCATGGCCTGGCGACTAGCCATATCCATCATGACTCTGTCTCTTGCTTTGTCAATACCGAGTTCTTTTCGCTTTTTATCGATATGTGCAATCATCTTGCGCGCATGCTTGAGTGGATCAGGTTCCACATCCCACATTCCGCCATAGATTTCTTCAAAATCTTTAGTTATATAATCATGAAAAACAGGGGCTCCTGAAGTTGGCAGGGTTACTCCAAAAACAGTATAAACACCTGAAGCAACAAAATAATGACCAATTGATATCGCCTTTTCACTCATCCATTCAGGAGCACTCCCTGCAACTGGCCATTCGCTGATATCATTGCCTAGACCTCCGGCCTTGACAACTTCTGTTGCGGCCAGCAAAATCCGGCTGTTATCAACACATGAACCAAGATGAAGAATAGGAGGAATACCAACAGTTTCACAAACTTCAGCAAGTCCTGGCCCGCAATGAACAGCAGCAGCTTCAGGAGTAAGCAGACCTTCCATGGCGCAGGCAATGGCAGTACAACCTGTGGTGAGTACCAGTACATCATTTCTAATCAGCTCTTTGCAAATGGCTATGTGGTCACGATTATGTTTTGTTCTGGCATTGTTACACCCAACAACACCTGCAACACCACGGATGCGACCGTTGATTATGTTATCGTTTAGGGTATAATAAGTTCCACGGAATGATCCGCCTAGATGATACTCAGTGGATTCAACGCCAAAGCCCGCAACAATTGGCGCCTTATGCTGAGGAATCATGACTTCCGCACCACGATTTCCAAAATTATCAATCGCCATTTTCACAATACGTTCTGCATCTTCTATGGCATGGTGCTCATCAAACTCAATATGTATAACATTATCCTGTTCCATCTTGGCAATAGGGTGAGTTGTAATAAGTTTTGTATGAAAACATTTTGCGACATTTGCAAGATTCTGCATAACACACTGTATATCTACCACCATTGCATCACATGCGCCGGTTATTATAGCCAGTTCCTGCTGCAAAAATGTACCACAAAGGGGAATGCCGTGTCTCTGGAGCATTTCATTGGCTGTGCAGCAAATACCGGAAAGCTGTATTCCCTTTGCACCTTTTTCGATGGCATAATCAACCATTTCCTGCTTTTGGGCCACAGCAACAATCATTTCAGAAAGCACAGGCTCATGCCCGTGAATAATGATATTTACATGATCCTCTTTCATAACACCGAGGTTTGCTTCGGACTGGAGAGGATAAGGAGTACCAAAAAGAATGTCCTGGAGGTCTGTTGCAAGCATTGATCCGCCCCAGCCATCAGCCAAAGCTGCTCTGGTACCCTGCTTGATCAGGTTTTTATAATCCTGGTCAACCCCCATGTGGGTACGATGCATAATCTCAACGATTTCTCTGTCAATATTTCTCGGTAAAACTCCCTGTTTTTTCCATATTTCATAACGTGCTTTGGGAGCTCTCTTTAAATAAAGAAGTTCTCCAGTGGGTTTACCCCATTCATTTAAAGCAACTTCTGCAACTTCAACCGCGATTTCATCAATATCCCGATCAACCTCTTCGCCGTCCACTTCCACTGTTGTTGGAACGCTGAGATTTCCTGCAACCTGCAAAAGTTTTTCCTCATCCTTAATATGGTAGGCCTCTGTCTCTTTTTTTGCAGCAGACATAAACACTTCTGCAACACAGCGGCCATGATCAGAATGGGCAGCCGCCCCTCCTGCTATCATTCTAATAAAATTACGGGCAGCAATTGTATTGGCTGTTGCTCCGCAAAGTCCTTTTCTTTCATCTTCACCTTCTATACCACCCTTAGGCAAAGGAAGACGACATGGACCCATGGCGCAGTTTTTACAACATGTACCCTGGATACCTATGGCACACTGTTTCATTGTAAGGGCTCTATCAAAGATTGTCTCAACCCCCAGTTCATGGGAGCGGGCTATCATTTCCTGTGATGCTACATCTATGGAAGATGCAACTGGATCAGCCAATTTCGGAGCTTTTACCACTTTTTTCTTTTCTTCTGCCATTTGAGGTTCCTCCTCATATTATATATAATATTTAAGACTTAAATCGTA
>CAZNFB010000020.1:0-7884 GCA_964572105.1 uncultured Desulfobacteraceae bacterium | reverse complement strand
TTTTTAAATTTTGATAAAGCAGGTCTCTTGGTTTTGGCTGCAGTCATTGTAACTTTTTTATCTTTTTCGACAGCGGCATTTGCAGATCTTTGTTCCTGCTCTTCCGCTCTTTTTTGCCTAATTGCGTCTTCTTCAGCCCCACGTTGGGCTGCCTCATCTGCTATGGCTTTTGCCTCGGCATCAGCTTTTGCCTTGACGTCAGCTTCAGCTTTTGCCTTGGCGTCAGCTTCTGCTTTGATCTTTACCTCGGCATCAGCTTTTGCTTTTGCCGCCGCTTCCAGCTTTGCCTTTGCTTCAGCTTCAACTTTTGCTTTTGCCGCCGCCTCAGGATCAACTTTTGGTTCTTCACTGACTACAGGAGCAGCTTCAGCTTTAGGTGCTGCTTTTTCCACAACCTTTGCAGCCACAGGAGCAGCCGGTTTTGCCGGAGCAGCCTTTTTAACAGGAGCTTCTTTTTTTACTTCTTCTTCAATGGTAAGGTCAGGCTCAGGTGCCAAAGCAGCAAAATCGATATCAACGTCATCGAGCTGTTTGGTAATTTCTGCAACATCAGCTGCGCTTCCACCGTCCACGGCAAGATCGATAAATGCCCGTACAAGCCTTATAGCTTCCGGATGCCTCATAATAAGAATATCCGAACCCGCCATCAAATACGAGACAGCTCCCACAGCTTCCATGAGAATGCCACGTTTTTCAGGATCACCCAAAGTGGGGGCATCTTCCACGCTCTGCTTTGCTTCCTTGCATTTCCACACTTCATTTCCCAAATTATTTATTATGGGATACTGAAGTTTATCGTCCCCCTGGGCCATGGCAGCCATCCTGAGACGCTCCATAACAGAATAGGAATATTCCATTCCATACCCCAGACCGCCTGTGGTGGGATCAATGAGTATGTGATCAGCAGGTACGCCAAGATTTTCAAGAAGAATGTTTACCTGTTTTGCAAGATTAACATCTATGGGTGAAGAGGAGATTATGGTATGCCCATAACCCATTGCAGCGGCCCCTATCCCTTTATGATTTTTATCTTCCACCGGTCCGATGGTCAGATTTGCTCCCTGGCATTCTTCAGCAATCTTTTTTAAAACTTCCTCATCCTTATCAGGATTAGCGCAGCCCCAGATTATCAAGGGGACATCGATTACATCCAAAACCTTTTTAACTGTTGCGGCAGCAGCCTCGGGACCGGCGTTCTCCCCATTGGGATCGATACTTTTCAGCTGGAGAACAATCAGTTCTGCCCCAAACTCATCAACACATTTTTTTGCCCATGCAGCAGGATCTGAAACAACGTCTTTAAAGGGACTAATCGCCGATTCCGGCCAGTCCTCAGGGTTTATATCCCAAACTTCCATTGCTATTTTCGGTTTGTTCGGCATATCCCCTTCAAAAAGGTATAGAGGATAGCTTGTTTCACCACCTACAGTGACAGCCTTATCCCCCTTACCTATGGAAATTTCTCTAATACCACCAGCATAGGATTCTTTAAATATTTCGAAACCCAAAGTTACCTCCTAAGTATACTAGTATAATAAATTCAAAAAAACAAAAATCAGTATTTTTATGTTCAATCAGGATAGATGTAAAATCAAATAACGTTAACAAATAGTGCCTGAACGAAAGCTAGGATTTTTCGTCGATATCAAGGCGGGCAAAAATTTTAACCGCAGGAATATATAAAATATTTCGAAGATTGCACTAATGTTTCATTGCGCATAAAATTTGACCCGGCGCAGGTATCGGCGAAAAAGACGGTTTTCGTTCCGGCACTATTTAAAATAAAACCCAAAGGGTTTACCGACTATTTACCCATTGTTGAACATAAACTTTCTACAAAATAACCTTTAAAAAAACTTTCACCTCCATCTGCCATTATCCATACTTATGATTAAAGATATTCTTTTTCACGTACATATGTACATACAAAACATTTATTTGTCAACAATCTATTTATTACTTCAAACTAAGAAAAAAAAGAAGTATTATAATACTTCGACCACCGGTAATGGAGTAAAAATATTTATTTTCAAACCTATTTCGTTAGATAATATATTGTACCACATTCCGGGCATTCCATATATTCTCCATGATCATTACGTTTGCTACACCCTTCACCTATGCACGCGATTTCGTTTTGCTGTTCATCAAGCTTTGTGCCGTTCATTTCAGGACAATAGACCCATGTTCCGCAATGGCAGTAAATGTCCTGTGTTAAAACATCTGCATAAGATACAGTTCTATCTTTTTCCATTTTTTTATCCCTTTTTATTGATTTTTCTCCGTTCTTCCATTCTCTCTTTTAATCTTGGAAAATATTGAGTATCTGTATGGGGCAAAAAAAGCGATGCCATGTAATGATCCATGTATGAAGGGGTTTCAGAAAGTTCAAAATTTGTCATTTTACTTATTACATCCACAACATCTTTTCTAAGACGATTTGTGAGAACTCCCATTTTTGATCCCATCAGGGAACTATTTCCAATAAAGGTAATTTTTGCATGATCCATTTCAGGAAGAAGGCCGATCACCATTGCTTTTTCCAGATCAACATAGCTTCCAAATCCCCCTGCCAGAAAAATCTGTTCCACATCCTGGATATTCATACCGACTTCCCCCAGCAGAGTCGTACATCCGCTGTATATTGCCCCCTTTGCCCTGATCAGATTTTCAATATCTATTTCCGTAATTACCACATCCCTGTCCACCTGGGCATCATCTTCCCATGCCAGTACGTATTCGTATATACCATTTTTTTCACGTATTCTGGGGGTGTTCGTATCCCTGTCAAACTTACCACGATTATTTATAACGCCCATTTCAAACAGGGTTGCAACTATGATTATAAGGCCTGATCCGCAAATCCCCTTTGGCCTCACCCCCCCTATGGTTATGTTCATCGGCTCCAGCGTGGCAGGCTCTATGGAAAAATCCTCTATGGCCCCTTTGGTTGCCCTCATCCCAAATTCAATGCCCCCTCCTTCAAATGCCGGCCCTGCAGAACATGCGGCACAGGCAAGCCACTCTTCATTTCCCACAACAATTTCAGCATTTGTGCCTATATCCATCAAAAGAGTCAGTTTTTTGGTTCTATACATTCCAGAACCCATGACACCGGCAACAATATCCCCCCCCACATAACTTGATATAACAGGATAAACCATGGCAGTTACATGCTCTTTTAGATCGACTCCAAGATCAATAGCCCTTACAGGGGGGTAAATTGTTGAAGTGGGCACATAGGGAGACCTCCTGATATAGCGCGGATTTACGCCGAGTAACAGCTGAGTCATTGTGGTATTTCCGGACAGCGTGACAGCTGTAATATGATCCTCGTCGATTCCTGCCCGTTTTATAACAGTCTTAAAAACCTTATTGATAGTATCAATAACAGCTTTTTGAATTTTTTCAAGGCCTCCAGGTTTTTCAGCAACCATAATTCTTGTTATAACATCTTCCCCGTAACTTATCTGTCCGTTGAACTCTCCAAACTGGGATAGAGTTTTTCCCGTAATAAGATCGACAAGCTGTGCGTATACGGTTGTGGTTCCAATATCCAGGGCGATTCCATAATTATAATTCATGGTATCCCCTGACTGAATATTGACTATATGGGTTCTTCCGGTCTCCTGCACAGGACGCATGAGGGTTACTGTAACCTTGAAATTTTTTTCTCGGAAAATATCCGGAATCCTCTTTATAACAGAAAGATCCACCACCAGATGACGTTCGTTATAATGTTGTTTAAGAAAAACAATAAGTCTGGTTACGTCCGGGAGATGGTCCATGGAATCAGGTTCAGGAAGTTCTATATAAATTTTTTCCACAGGGGGAACAAAGAGCCCTTCTTCCTTTAACAGCCCAAAATCCATCTTTTTTATATGGGCAGCTTTCCTGGGGGTACTCTGTTTATTCAATATGCCGGCATCCATACTCGATTCAATGGGTACCCTTATTTCCAGATCACCGGTCACAATGGACCGGCAGGCCAGCCTGTACCCCTTTTCAATATCTTCTTTACTGAGCCTTTCGGAAATCCCTTCTTTCACCGTCCCTTTTTCCAAACGAACGCGGCATTTTCCACAGACCCCCTCGCCGCCGCAGGAAGCATTAATATGCACACCGGCTTCCATGGCAGCACGGATAAGGGTTGTTCCCTGGGGAACTGTTATTTCTTTCTCATGGGGAAGAAATTTGACTTTAAATTCATTCATAAAAATTATTCCTTTTCAGGCAAATAAAAAGTTACTTACACTTTTTATCCCTAAATAAAAAAAATAAAGCTGGAAATAAATAATGTATAAACCAACAGATGAAGAATACCAAATTTGTATACATATCAGTTAAAAAGCTACATGAGCCTCTGTTTTAAAAAAGTATACCTATGCATTATCTTATTGTTTCTCACTCCCATTGCCAGGGCTTTTTTAGTCCCCACTATCACCACAAGCCTTTTCCCTCTGGTTATTGCCGTATATATAAGATTCCTCTGCAAAAGAATATAGTGCTGCATAAGCAGAGGAATAACCACGGCGGGATATTCCGAACCCTGGGCTTTGTGTACGGAAACAGCATATGCCAAAACAATTTCATCGAGCTGGGCAAAATCATAAACAATATCCCTGCCGTCAAAAGATATCAGCAGGACCTGATCCTCCGGTGAAATTTTAACAATCCAGCCTATATCACCGTTAAATACAAGCTTGTCATAATTATTTCTAATCTGCATTACTTTATCGTTAAGCCTGTAAACCCTGTTTCCCCTTTTGATTTCAACGCCTCCAGGATTTAATGCCTCCTGGAGCTTTTCATTAAGGTTCCCTGAACCCACAACTCCTTTATGCATTGGAGTCAAGACCTGAATATCCTTGCCCGGATCTAAATTAAATTTAGCGGGAAGCCTTGTTTTTACAAGGTCTGTTATTATTTCCAAAGCCCTTTGGGGATCATCCTCCTCCATGAAAAAAAGATCAGTGTTTTTTTCCAAATGCTTGAAAACAGGCATTTTTCCCATATTAATTCTATGGGCATTAACAATAATACTGCTCTGTTTTGCCTGGCGAAATATTTCCTTAAGTTTTACCACTGGTACTTTTTTTGAATCTATTATATCATTCAGCACCTTTCCAGGCCCTATGGAAGGGAGCTGATTCACATCCCCCACAAGTATAAAAACAGCTTCACCAGGAAGAGCCCTTAAAAGATAATGCATTATAGCAGTATCCATCATGGAGGCTTCATCCACGATAAGAAGATCACAATTTAAAGGATTTTCGCTGTTTTTTTTAAATCCCCCTTCTCCAAAACTATACTCTAAAAGACGGTGAATGGTCTTTGCTTTTCGACCGGTTGTTTCACTCATCCTTTTTGCCGCCCTCCCTGTGGGGGCTGTGAGCATAATTTTTTGGGTTACCCTGGAGTATATTTTTATAATAGCATTTATAATCGTGGTTTTACCGGTGCCGGGCCCCCCGGTTATCACCATTACCTTACTTATATTGGATCTCTTTACAGCCTCCACCTGCTTTGGGGCAAGCCGTATTGATAATTCCTCCTGAACCCAGACGACAGCTTTGTCCGCATCTATTGAACGTATACCTTTGGCCGAAAAGATCAGTTTACGCAAATTAGAGGCTATGCCGATTTCACACAGATAAAACCTGGAAAGAAAAACCCCCTTATTGTTAGGGATAAAATCTTCAATCCCATCATTTATATCTTCAATTACTATCCTTTTTTCCATGGCAATAGTACTGATTGCTTTTGTAACAATATCCCTTTTCACCTGAAGAATCTTCATCGATTTTTCCACAAGGGATTCATAGGGATAATAAACGTGTCCAGCGTCTGACAGCTGATAAAGGACATAGATTATACCAGCCTCAATCCTAACAACGGCATCTTTGGCAAATCCAAGTTTTTCTGCAATATTATCCGCTGTGATAAATCCAATTCCAAAGACATCGGTTGCGAGCCGGTAGGGATTTTCCGTCACCACCTTGATGGAATCGTCCCCATATTCACGAAATATCCTGGTTGCATAACCAATACCCACACCATGGGTTTGAAGAAAAAGCATCACACTTCTTATCTCTTTTTGTTCCTCCCATGCGGCCTGGATCATTGCAATACGTTTTTTTCCTATACCTTCAACCCCGCGGAGCTTTTGAATATTATTTTCAATAACATCAAGGGCATCTTCAGCAAATTCAGCAACAATACGCCCAGCCATCACAGGACCGATACCCTTGATCAGACCAGAACCTAAATATTTCTTAATACCGTATACCGTGGCGGGAACTTCAGTTTTATAGTTTATAACCTTAAACTGCTCACCGTACCTGGCATGATTGATCCATTCACCGTTCATCTTAAGAATTACACCTGGTACGGGGGCTAAAAAGCTCCCCACCACTGTAACAAGTTCTTTTTGGCCAAAGGTTTTTAGCCTTACCACTGTAAACCCGTTTTCTTCATTTGAATAGGTAATACGTTCTATTTGGCCGGTAAGCTCGGTGAGCATTTTTTGATCCTCTGGTTACAATGGAGCTTTTTAGAAAATTTACCGCAGGGAGTTTAAAGAAAAGCAGAAACAAAGGTTTGGTACAACAAAAGGGGCAAAACAAAATTTCAGGGGATTTATTTGGCAGAATACAAACAAAAAACCGATCTATATACAATTCACGTTTATTAATTAATACCCATCAATGTAAAGTATTTTGTAACTATAGATTGTCAGATAATTCATTTCACAAGGCCAGAGGGAGGAAGGCGTATTATAATACGCCTACGACCGATAACGCAGTGAAATTATTTATATGATGATCTATATTCAGCGTGGCTGATGAAAGATGCTGCCTTACACGCTCGCTGAATAATTACAGTATTTTTTGCTATTTCAATGGATTAGGATCGGAGATTAAATAAATTGGGCAAAGATTATGAAGAATTTTGGTTCATCTGCAAGGCGCATTAAAGGTTGAATACTCGAAATATTCGGCCTTTAATGCAACACAGCAGATGGGCCAAAAGACAAATAATATTGTTCAAGTTATTTGATTTGCGATCCTTACCTTATGGTAATCTTTTTTAAATTAACCAGTATAAATTACAGCAAGGATATATGTCGGCTCCTTTCTGTTCGAAGTTACCAAATGGGGAATGCTTGAAAAATAATATATGGAATCACCTGTGGATAAAATTTCAATTTCATCTCCCAGCACAGCCTTCATCTCACCATCAATCACAAATATAAACTCTTCGCCCTCATGAATCGACAGCTCCTGCTCCGGTGTTTCCGGGCCGAGCTTAACAATAAATGACTCCATATGCCTGTTCTTCACATCAGATGCAAGGGAGATATACTCATAATTATGCCCTTGTTGCGATGTATGCCTTGAAGTCACCTTTCTTTCATTTTGACGCACCACCGAGTAAGTATTGATTCCCTCTTCTGCCGTAAGTGTACCAAAAACCGTTTTCAAAGACCTTGCAAGCTTTATAATTGTCCCTATCTGAGGGGTAACTGTCTGGTTTTCAATCTGGGATAGCAGTTCCGCCGAAAAACTGGTTTTTGCTGAAAGATCCTTAATTGAAAGGCCCTTTTGTTTTCTGATTTTTTTAAGCCTTTCACCAACAGTTGCAGCCGGAACAGGGCCCTCCTTAACTTCGAAGTGCTCTGAAAGCTCTTTTAAAAACCGCTGGTACCTGATACTATCCTCTTTTTGTGTGAACATAATATTTGCCCCGAACATATAATAGAGTCAATATATAAATTTCTTGTACCTATTCAGCGTCGCTGATTTAAGATATGCAGCAGGCATGATCTGATTAAAGAACGAAAATTTTATAAGTTGAACGAAATAGCTTGTCTTTTGGCCCATC
>CAZNFB010000019.1:15869-20379 GCA_964572105.1 uncultured Desulfobacteraceae bacterium | reverse complement strand
AATTTGCTCCTTAAATTCACTGCTATAACTTTGTACTCTTTTTTATGCCATTTTTCTTTGCTCCTTTCAGGCTTTTTTAGTACCTTATTACGAGCAAAATGTCTCCATATTATATAGGGAGTTAGAAAGAAACCTATCAGCTGCGTTTGATATAAGCATAATTAAGCGCCTTGATATCCTTCAAAAGCTGAAAGACCTGAAGAAGAGCACTCTTTTGCGATTAATTTTATTGAATATCGAGCAGACCTATCGTTGGAAGCAGCTCGTTACGAATTTATCAAGCTTGTTGCGGTAAAAAAAGCCAAAACATGGCGGCAATCCCTTTTTAAAAAAACTCATGCGTCAGGGCTAATCTCAAACTGTTAAATTTGACAGATTCCACGATAAAGGTTATATTAAAATATCTTTTTAAAAAAATAATATTGTACCAATTTTATTTTTGTTTAACAAATTACTACACTTTTTAAAAATAGTTTTATTAGGAGAAGGTTTAGATGTTTGATCGTAAAAAAATTGAAGAATTAAAGGAAAAAGAAAAAAAATGGATGGAACAGACCAAAAATGTCCGTGGAGCTGAAAAAGATGTTTTTAGTGCTTCGGGAATACCTTTAAAAAGGGTCTATACCCCCGCAGATATTGCAGACTTAAAATATGACGAAGACCTTAACTTCCCGGGAAATGCCCCTTATACAAGGGGCATTCATCCCACAATGTACCGTGGCCGAAAGTGGACAATAAGACAGTTTACAGGTTACAATACCCCTGAAGAGACTAATGAACGTTTTAAATATGAACATAAAATGGGACAAACAGGTTTCAGTATAGCTTTTGATGCGGTAACAGAAAGCGGGCTTGATGCCACCGATCCAAGGGCACAAGATGATGTGGGAACTGGGGGTGTTCATGTCGATTACATAGGCGATATGGAGGCCATGTTTGAGGATCTGCCCATTGATAAAGTTTCAACCGCTGTTATAGCAACACCATGGACAGCCTGCCCCCTTACAGCAATGTATTTTGAAGTTGCAAAAAAAAGGGGTATCCCCATGGAGACCATTAACGGAACTACCCAGAACGATCTTCTCCTGTTTACATGCTGTTGCCACCTAATAGATCTTATCCCTCCGAAAAAATTGCTGCGTCTCAGTGTGGATCTCATAGAATGGGCAGCGCAAAATGCTCCCCACTGGCACCCTGTGAGCATTGCTTCATACAATTACAGAGAAAACGGAATAAATGCATACCAGGAAATCGGTTTGATGCTGGCCGTAGCTATTGCATATATAGATGAAGAATTGGGAAGAGACAGACTGACCATTGATGACTTTGCTCCATCAATGACTTTTCATCTCTCCAGCCATAATGATTTTTTTGAAGAGATCGCTAAATTCAGAGCTGCGCGAAGAATGTGGCATAAGCTCATAACAGAAAGATACAAGGCAAAAAATCCAGAGTCATCGGTCTTTAAATTCCATGTTCAAACAGCAGGCAGTTCTCTGGTCTACCAGCAGCCTTTAAACAATTCCGTAAGGGTGGCTTATCAGGTTCTTGCTGCCGCATTGGGCGGAGTTCAATCCATGCATGCAACATCGTATGATGAACCCATCTGTCTGCCCACCGAGCAAAGCGTACTTTTATCAATAAGAACACAGCAAATTGCGCAAAACGATGCCAACATTACAAATGTAGCCGATCCTTTAGGGGGATCATACTATGTGGAAAACCTCACTGATGAACTTGAAAAACGTGCATGGGAGTATCTGCAAAAAATAGAAGATAATGGAGGTCTAATCCATTGCATAGAATCAGGATGGCTGCATCAGGAATTTGCCAAGGCCATGGCAGACCACGCGCGTGATGTGGAGAATGGAGACAAAAAGGTTGTGGGCCAAAATTGCTATACCATGGATCATGAGCCCTATGATATCCCTATTTTTTATCCTGAGCCGGAAGGCACATTGGCCTCTCAAAAAGGTAAAATAGAAAAATTAATGAACAAAAGGGATTCTCAAAAAGCTGAAGCCGCTCTAAATGAATTAAAAAGGGCGACCACTGCCGATGAGAATGTAATGCCCGCTGTAATGCAGGCAGTTTCCCAGGGTTGCACCCTTGGGGAAGTTTGTAATGTATGGCGGGATATTTACGGAATTTGGAAAATACCATTTAATGGATAGTATTTATATAGCATAGCTTTTAATAAAAATTATTTTGTAACTATTCAGCGTCGCTGATTTAAGAGCGCAGCAGATCGTATCTGCTGCCGTAAATATTAGCTGAATAGTTACATTATTTTTTCAAAAAAAGCAGAGGCAGGAAAATGACAAACAGAAGATTAAGAGTTATAATGGCAATACCAGGTTTTGATGGACACTGGAGAGGTGCCACTGTTGTAACAAGAGCCCTCAGGGATGCAGGTATGGAAGTAATTTATATGGGCCAGCAACAGCCCGATGCAATTGTAAATGCGGCATTGGCCGAAGATGTGGATGTTATCGGACTAAGCGTGTATGCCGCTGGCCATTTACTTTTGATAAACAAAGTAATAAAAGGAATGAAAGAAAAAAAGATTAATGACAAACTTCTGGTGGTTGGAGGCATTATCCCCCAGCCTGACATTCCTAAATTGAAAAATATGGGAGTGGGAGAAGTTTTTCCCCCGGGTTCCCCCTTAAAAAAAATTGTCACTTATATAGAAGATAATGGACGGACAGTAACAACGCAGGCTGCAGCTGCTGTTTAACACAATCTGTTTTCCAATAGTGTTGCGTGGGGAAGTTTAATTGTTTTTTTGCAATAGCGGAAAAAACAATTAAACTCACCCCACGCAAAATTCTAACCGGACATTACCTATATTTATTGAGAAGTTACCCCCTTATACACTAACTGTTTAATGCTTCTAAATATTTTTAAAAATCCGATAACTCAAAAAAGAATCCTCCGTTTTAAAGAGATCAAACGGGCATATCTTTCACTTATCATCCTTTTGTTTCTTTATCTTGTAAGCCTTGGCTCTGAACTTGTCTGCAACAACATCCCCGTTTATGTGAAATTTGATGGGAAATCATTTTTTCCGATTTTCAAATTTTATCCTGAAAGTACATTTTCAAATAATAATAAAAAAACAAGACCCGATTATAAAAGCTTAAACAAGGGGGAAGCATTCCAGAAAAATTCCAATAATTACATGATCTTTCCCCCCATCCCTTTTGGTCCCTTTGAAATTATGGATCCTAAATCCATAGATATTCAAAATTCTGTTTATGTAATTCTGACCCCTGCACCGAGAATTGGGGTGGTTAATATAAAAAAAGACTATTCCATAAAAAAAGCTACATCCTTTAAAACTTTTATAAATAAAAATAATGATAAAACAAAAGGGATTATAATAACCGATTGTTTCAATCTCTCCAAAAAAATAAAAAAAGAGATAGATCTAAGATTTAATAATAAAGATGCCCCATACGCAGAATATGAAATAAAAGGACTCCACGGAAAAACTATTCAAATTTCCCTTTCCCAATACAGACCACGAAAAAGATCTCCAAAGACTGTAAGGTTAACATTCAGGGAAATTTATAAGAATAAAAGCAATACCTTTAAATTTCATTTTTACAAGATCATGGAATCGGGACAGGACAAAATTATAAATAAAAACCCTGGGAAACAGGACTGGAGCAATATTCTATCTGATGATAAAACAAAAATTATCAAACTGGTGAAAAAAAGTTTTTCGGCTCCTGTTGATCCAATAATTCTTTCAATACTGGGAAAAAATTATACTGCACGCTTTCAAAAACAGGAGGTAAGGTTCCCCCACCCTCCTGTTTCAAACCATTTTATGGGGATTGACGGGGCAGGTAGAGATGTTACCGCAAGAATTCTCTATGGCCTTCGAACATCTCTTTCCTTTGCTCTTTTACTTGTTATCTTTTCCATGGCTCTTGGTATGGCGGCAGGGGCTGTGCAGGGCTACTACGGAGGGTTTATAGATATTACAGGGCAGAGATTTCTGGAAATCTGGAGCGCACTCCCTTTTCTTTATATAATGATTCTGATGGGTTCTGTTTATGGTCGGAGTTTTATTCTTCTTCTTTTCTGCTATGGAATTTTTAACTGGATAGGAATTTCATATTATATACGGGCAGAATTTCTCCGTTTGCGAAAGCAGCCCTTTGTTGAAGCTGCCCAATGTATGGGGATATCCTCCCCGGTAATAATTTTCAGACATATTCTTCCCAATGCCCTTGTCCCTGCAATAACTTTTTTCCCTTTTTCCCTTGTAAGCGCCATAGGCTCACTTGCCGCCCTTGATTATCTGGGATTCGGATTACCCCCACCCACACCTAGCTGGGGCGAACTTTTGTTCCAGGCTCAACAGTACAGGTGGGCATGGTGGCTTGTACTGTATCCATCCGCAGCTCTTTTTATTGTTATGCTCTGTGGTGTTTTCATAGGGGAAGGGATGCGTAATGCATATGACCCAAAACAATATGCCAGATTTACATAACAA
>CAZNFB010000019.1:2213-15769 GCA_964572105.1 uncultured Desulfobacteraceae bacterium | reverse complement strand
GGAAGGGATGCGTAATGCATATGACCCAAAACAATATGCCAGATTTACATAACAACCTGAGTAACTATTCAGCAAAAACAGATCGCCCCAGGTATAGTCGGAACTGAGCTATGGTGAAATTTAAAAAGCTCTGGTTGTTTGAGCGCAGCGAGTTTCAGAGATTTTTAAATTTCACCATAGCTCAGTTCTCTAAAACCCAACTCTTAAGAAACGGATAAAAAAACAGATGCTTGAAATAGATGGATTAACAGTGGAATTCAAGACAGATGAAGGTATTTTTTATGCCGTTGATAATGTTTCATTTAATATAAACAAGGGTGAAATTCTCGGTCTCGTGGGGGAATCAGGGTGCGGTAAATCTGTAACAGCCATGTCCATCCCGAGACTCATACCATCTCCCCCTGGTACCATAAAAAAAGGGAGTATCCATTTTAAAGGACGGGATCTTTTACAGCTTAATCCCCGGGAAATGAGCAAAATTCGCGGCTCGCAAATCAGCATGATATTTCAGGAACCTGCTTCTGCTCTTTCACCACTTCATAAAATCGGTACACAAATGGCTGAAGTTTTATTGATTCATAACCGTGGCATGCCGAAAAAAAAAGCCATCGCTCTTTCGAAGCTTTGGTTAAGTAAAATGGGAATTCCGGATATCGAGGATAAAATATCGGCCTTGCCCCATCAATTATCCGGAGGAATGCGGCAAAGGGTAATGATAGCCATGGCGCTGATGATGGAACCGGATCTGGTAATAGCAGACGAACCCACAACGGCTCTTGATGTTACAACGCAAAGTCAGATTTTTGAGCTGATAAAGGAGATGAAACAGACCACCACATCCATGCTCCTTATAACCCACGATATGGGCGTTATCTGGGAGATGTGCGACCGTGTAATTGTTATGTATGCTTCAAAAATCATGGAGCAGGGTTCCATTGATCATATTTTTTCAAAAACAGCTCATCCATATACAAAGGGCCTCTTAGAATCGATTCCAGGGTTAAATATGAAAAAAGAGCGGTTAAAATCGATCCCGGGACAGGTACCTTCACCCCTTTTTTATCCCAAGGGTTGTAATTTTAATAACCGATGTTCCATTGCCGGAAAAAAATGTCAAACTGAAAAACCAAAGTTAAAAGAGATAGAACCAGGACATATGGCAGCCTGTTTTAAACCCCTTTCCTGAGAAGTTACCCATGCTTAATGTAAAAAATTTAAAAACATGGTTTCCTGTAAAACAGGGGATCATCTCAAAAACAGTTGGTTATGTTAAGGCTGTTGATGGAGTCTCTTTTCATATAAAAAAGGGTGAAATCCTGGGCCTTGTGGGTGAATCAGGATGCGGCAAGACCACCTTAAGCAGAACCCTCCTGGGGCTTGAAAAAGCCAGATCCGGGAAAGCCGATTTTTATGGAAAAGATCTTTTATCCCATGGGAGCCATGGTTTAGCTGATTTAAGAAAAAAAATACAGATTATTTTTCAGGACCCCTTTTCTTCCTTGAACCCCAGGATGAATATTCAGGACATTGTATCAGAAGGACTCGTCAGGTTCAGGATGCTTAAAAAATCAAAGCAAAAAGATGCTGAAAAACTGATTGAGGAGGTGGGGCTGGACAAAAAAATGATATTTCGCTACCCTCATGAATTTTCAGGGGGCCAGCGGCAGCGCATAAATATCGCAAGAGCCATCTCTTTGAGACCTGATTTCATTATTTGCGATGAACCTGTAAGTGCCCTTGACGTTTCCGTGCAGGCCCAGATAATTAATCTTCTTCTCGATTTAAGGGACTTTTATAAGCTTTCCTATCTTTTTATCACCCACGATTTAAGCGTGGTGAGCCATATCTCAGACCGGCTGGCTGTAATGTATATGGGAAAATTTGTGGAATACGGCCCCACCTCTGAAATAATCAAAGCACCCCTGCACCCTTATACAAAGGCGCTTATCAGCGCTATCCCTCTACCTTACAGGCCAATTACTACCAAAGAAAAAAAACTCATTCTTAAACCTGAAGCAACCTCTTTTACCAAAAAAACATCGGGATGCAGTTTTTATCCCCGCTGTCCTGAATCTCTTAAAATCTGCAAAAAATATTTTCCAAAAAAAACTTTTATTAAAAACCGCCAAGTCTGGTGTCATCACTTTACCGTGGCTTCTTCTTCCTGATTACGGGTATAACCGGGAATTGATTTAACCTTGACCTGCGCACAAATATCTATTATTATGTTACTACATTCTACATTTATCGCATTACTTGTATTTATTGCATCATTATGCTATTTTAATAAAAGCTTAATATAAAATATACTTTTATTTTTTTATAAAAAAGTAGACATGGCCTGTTCTTAAAAACTTCAAGGCCTTTATTTTTTATTTTTTAGCAGGAGGATTTATAGATGGTGAAAAGTTGTATTAAGATCAGCATTATAGTTGGGTTTATGGCATTTTTTCTGACATCAGTAGTAAATGCCAAAGATCCTGATTGGAAAGAAGATCAAAACAAAATGTTCGAAAAAATAAGTTTAAAGCCAGGAGATGTAATAGGAAAGGATAACTGGAAAAAAGTTGAAGGCCTTGTTCCTGATGATATGGTAAAATGGGTCAGGGAAGGCAAAGTCATAATGAACATAGGAGAATTTGGATATGATGCCAGTAATGATGCAGAATGGGATGAATATGGTCTCAAGCATAATGTTGGTAAATATTCCCTTAATAAAGAAGGTGTTATAATAGAAACAGCAACCGGCAAATATCCAAAATGGGTGTATGGATATCCCTTCCCTGAAATAGATTTAAAAAAAGATCCCGACGCCGGAATAAAATTTATGCATAACCGGGATATTACCAGGGGAAGAGACGGATGCTTCAAGAGTCCTTTTACAGTTGAATGGATTGGAAAAGACGGCTTTGAGAGAGTTCTGCAAAATGATTATTACCGGTATAATTTTTGGGGGACAACCGAGGCAAAGGATGATGGAAACGCAAACAATATGATGTTTATGGAGGTTACAGTTGTTGTGGCACCCTATGATGTTTCCGGAACAGCTCAGCTTACCTACAGAAAAATAGACGGATCAGACGATCAGCTTTATGTATATATTCCCGCCATAAGAAGAACCAAAAGAATGTCAGGTGCAAACAGATCTGATCCGTTTATGGGATCAGATTTCACCATAGATGATGGAAACGGATGGCTTGGAAATACATCAAAAATGAAATGGACCTATATCACAGAAAAAATAGGACTGATGGCCATTGCCAAATACAGTGCGGATGACTATACCCGCATGACCCAGGTGGATGACGGTCACTGGAAAGCTTCAAGTGATGTTGAGGGGATCAAATCCGGCTGGCAGGTTAAGGAGAAACACACCCAGGCTCCATGGTCCCCTGTAACATGCGTTTGGGTTCCAAGAAAATTTCATATTGTCACATGTGTACCCGAAGATCCCTTTTATAATATGGGAAAAATGGAATTCTGGATTGATAAAAAAAGCCTGTGGGGTGAATATAAACTCATGTGGGATATTGCCGGAGAATACTGGAGAACCGGAGCCTATATGCCCCAGTTCATGAAATGGGACAAGATCACCCAGTCGAGTAATATGCACCTTTTTTATGATGTAAAAACAAACCATTCCACAGTTCTCAGATCTTCGGGGAAAAATATTTTTGGAAGAGACCTGTTTTACGAATATAACTTAAAAAATATGAAGAAAAAATTTTCAGTGAGCCGGGTGGGAACCTGGACAAAATAGAAATACAGATTAATTCCAACCCCCGTTTTCGGGCTTAAATCTGAAAACGGGGGTAACTCTTTTAAAACATCACTTTTTAGTAATGTTTTTATCTTCACCCTTCTCCTAACTCGACGGCATTATTTCTCAGGGGGTTAATCTCTACCCAGCATTATTTTCAGAATTTTTTAATCAAGCTAGCATTATCTGTTTTTTTAATAAAATCGTATTTTAAAATACCTGTTCCTATAATCACTTCAAGGCCATAATGTTTGGTACCGCTTTAATAACTTCGGATATTAACCATAATGCATTGAAACTGAACCTTCCATTAAAGTGGTTTTGCTGAACATTTATTTTTAATAAGCTTTTCTGAAATTTTTGTTTAAAAAAGCAAAAAGTATTTATTAATTTTTACTTTTACAGGAGGTTGTTCTGATGATTAAAAAACTTCTATTGGCTAGCCCTTTCTTTGCTTTATTTATCCTTTTTGCAGTATCTTCATCCAACGCCTATGATCCCCAGTGGAAAGAGAATCAACAGGCAATGTTTCAAGAGATAAACCTCAAACCAGGAGATGTAATAGGACAAGATAACTGGGAAAAAATCAAAGGGCTTGTCCCGGCTGATATGGAAAAATGGGTAAAAAGCGGGAAAGTTATAATAAATATAGGGAGCTTCAAGTATGATGCCAGCTCCGATGATGAATGGGATCAGTATGGTCTCAAGCATAATAAGGGAAAATATACCCTCCATGACAACGGAAACGTTATTGAAACTGCAACGGGTGATTTCCCAAAATGGGTTTATGGGTACCCTTTCCCTGACATAGATTTAAAAAAAGATCCTTACGCAGGAATAAAACTTAGTCATAACAGGGATATTAACAGGGGAAGAGACGGTATTTTCAAAGGCCCTTTTACGGTTGAATGGATAGGGGAAAAGGGGTTTGAAAGGGTTATATCCAATAATTATTACAGATATAATTTTTGGGGAACAAAACAGACAAAAAACGATGGTAATGCTTCAGGAATGCTCTTCATGGAAGCTACAGTTGTTATAGAACCATATGATGTAGCAGGAACAGCTCAGCTGACATATAGAAAAACAGACGGATCTGAAGATCAGCTTTATGTGTATATCCCCGCAATCAGACGAACCAAAAGAATGTCAGGAGCAAACAGGTCTGATCCTTTCATGGGTTCAGATTTTACCATAGATGATGGTAACGGCTGGCTGGGACATACGTCGGCCATGAAGTGGAAGTATCTTGAAGAAAGAACAGGTTTGATGTGTATTGCTAAATTCTGTACAGAAAGCTACACAATGATGGGGCAAAAAAGTGATGGCCGATGGAAGGCTGTAACCGATGTTCCCGGTATTAAAACAGGCTGGCAGGTTAAGGGGCACACCCAGGCTTCATGGTCCCCTGTTACATCTGTTTGGGTGCCGAGAAAATTTCATGTAATTGAAGCCAAACCTAAAGACCCGTATTATAACATGGGAAAAATGGAATTCTGGCTTGACAAGAAGACCTTGTGGTCACAGTATAAACTCATGTGGGATATTGCCGGGGAATACTGGAAAACAGGATCTTTCATGTGCCAGTTTATGAAATGGGGTAACAATGTTACCCAGTCAAGCAACATGCATCTTTTTTACGATAATAAAACAGATCATGCAACAGTTCTCAGATCCTCAGGGAAAAATATTTTTGGGCGTGACCTGCTTTATGAAATCAACATACCGGATAATAAAGATCAATACACAGTGGGACGCCTTGGCACCTGGACTAAATAGGACAAAAATACGGAAAATTTTTTGCAGATAATTGTCGTAATATTGTACCATTAAGAACCTTTCACGAACACATTTTTTAACACTAGCGGGCGGCTATAAAGCTGCAAAAAAAGAAAATACTTAGAAGTTTAATTGTTTTTGTAGCATGCGAATAAATTTCTTAAATTTATTAAATACGCTACAAAAACAATTAAACTCCCCTCCCGCAAGATTCTAACCGAACACTACTACTGAATGATTTTTTAAAGGAGAATTTGTTGATGGTAAGAAGTTATATCAAAAGCGGTCTTTTGGTTATTTCCATAGCATTTTTTTTAACATTCGCAGCAAATGCTGAAAAGTATAATTGGAAAGACGATCAAAATAAAATGTTTGAAAAAACAGGTTTGAGTCCAGGAGAAATAATAGGAAAGGATAATTGGAAAAAAGTTGAAGGGCTTGTACCTGATGATATGGTAAACTGGGTCAGAGACGGCAAGGTAATAATGGAAATAGGAAAATTTGCATATGATGCCTGTAATGATGCAGAATGGGACGAATATGGCCTCAAGCATAACGTCGGCAAATATTCTCTTAATGAAAAAGAGGTTATAGTAGAAACAGCAACCGGTAAATATCCAAAATGGGTGTATGGATATCCCTTTCCCGACATAGATTTTAAAAATGATCCTGATAGCGGAATAAAAGTTATGTATAACAGGGATCTTACCAGGGGGAGAGAGGGGGCTATGAAGAGCCCTTTCACAGTTGAATGGGTTGGGAAAAACGGATTTGAAAGAGTTCTCCAAATTGATTACTACCGATATAATTTTTGGGGTACAACCAAAACAAAGGATGATGGGAACCCAAAAGACATGCTGTTTATGGAAGTTACAGTTGTTGTCGCACCCTACGATGTTTCCGGAACAGCTCAGCTTACCTACAGAAAAATAGACGGATCAGACGATCAGCTTTTTGTCTATATCCCCGCCATAAGAAGAACCAAAAGAATGTCAGGAGCAAACAGGTCTGATCCTTTCATGGGATCAGATTTCACCATAGATGATGGAAATGGCTGGATGGGAAACACATCAAGTATGAAATGGACCTATCTTACGGAAAAAATAGGTTTAATGGCTGTTGCCAAGTATAGTGCGCAAAACTATACTAACATGACTCAGCAGGATGACGGTCACTGGAAAGCATCAAGCGATGTTGAAGGGATCAAAACCGGCTGGCAGGTTAAAGGATGCGGGCAGGCTTCATGGTCACCAGTAACATGTGTTTGGATTCCAAGAAAATTTCATATTGTCACATGTGTGCCTGAAGATCCCTATTATAATATGGGAAAAATGGAATTCTGGATCGATAAAAAAACCCTCTGGGGTCAATACAAACTTATGTGGGATATTGCCGGAGAATACTGGAAAACCGGATCCTTTATGCCCCAGTTCATGAAATGGGACAAAATCACCCAATCGAGTAATATGCATCATTTTTATGATGTAAAAACAGGACATGCCACAATTCTCAGAGGTTCGGGGAAAAATATTTTTGGAAGGGACCTGTTTTATGAATATAATTTAAAGGATATGCAGAAAAAATTTTCAGTAAGCCGGGTTGGCACCTGGACAAAATAGGAATATAAATTTTGCATGGGTTATAAAAAATACGGGCTTAGTTTTATCTTGGCCTCTCATATCTCATATTCCAAAATCAAAAGACAAGCTATTTCGTTCAACTTATAAAATTTCCGTTCCTAAACGTAATTTTGTTTTTAAAGCCCCACTGATTTCCAATCGCTCAGTAGGGCTTTAAAAAATTTAACCAAACAACAGATAATGTTATGAGATTATCTGTTGTAATATTAAAAATAATGTTATAATATTATAACATATAAAATTCATCCTCTCTCTCATGCTGACATCTTATACTAAATTCCTCATCGCCGAAGATTGATTTTCCAAGAAGCATTATTTTTTAAAGAATAAAACCATGGACTGCAACATAAATAATTTCAATTTAAAAAGCTCCGGTTGTTTGAGCGTAGCGAGTTTCAGGGGCTTTTAAATTTTATTATAGCGCCCAGTTTATTGCTAACAATTAAAACCAAACCCTGAATTTATATAACGCTCTATATATAATGCGCCTTTTTTTTGACTATTTTTTATAACCATTCACTATTGTCCGCTTAGAAAGTTGCAAAAAAATACTTAGAAGTTTAATTGTTTTTGTAGCATGCGAATAAATTAAACTCCCCTACGTAAAATTCTATCCTGACACTACTGATAATCATTTAGTTAAAAAGGGAATTTATCAACTTTTATTTTTTTTAAAGGGGAATTCAAATGATTAAAATGCTTATAAAGATCACTCTTTTGTTTTGTTTGTCTATTATTTTTGCAGCTTCACCATCTTTTGCCGATGACCCCCAGTGGAAAGAGAATCAACAGGCAATGTTTCAAGAGATAAACCTCAAACCAGGAGATGTAATAAATAAAGATAACTGGGAAAAAGTTAAAGGGCTCATTCCCGATCCCATGATCGAGTGGGTGAAAGAAGGGAAAATGATAATGCAAATAGGGGAATTCAAGTTTGATGGGAGCGATGATGCCCAATGGGAGAACTACGGGTTAAAACACAATCTGGACAAATATGCCATTAATGACGAAGGTACTATAATAAATGCTGCAACGGGCAAAATCCCTGAATGGGTATATGGATACCCTTTCCCCCGGATTGATTTTAAAAATGACCCTGACGCAGGGATAAAGTTAAATCATAACCGGGACACAAATATGGGAAGAGATGGCCGCTGCAAATGCGGTTTTTCAGTTGAATGGGTAGGAAAAAACGGATTTGAAAGGGTTATATCTAATGATTATTACCGATATAATTTTTGGGGGAATAAACCTGCGGAACAGGTTAACAACAAAAAAGGTGTGCTGTTTAAAGAAATTACAGTTGTGCGATCTCCATACGATGTATCAGGAACAGCTCAGCTGACAATAAGAAAGACAGATGGAAGCGATGATCAGCTTTATGTTTATATTCCCGCAATAAGAAGAACCAAAAGAATGTCAGGTGCAAACAGATCAGATCCGTTTATGGGATCAGATTTCACTATAGACGATGGTAATGGCTGGCTAGGACATACTTCAGCCATGAAATGGAGATATATAGAAGAGAAAACAGGCCTCATGTGTATTGCAAAGTACAGCGCAGAAAATTACAATTTCATGAAACAGGAGTCTGACGGCAGGTGGACGTCTGTGACAGACGTCCCCGGCATTAAATCAGGCTGGCAGATTGAGGGGTGCAATCAGGCTCCCTGGTCCCCTGTAACATCTGTTTGGGTTCCGAGAAAACATCATATCATTGAAGCCATACCTAAAGATCCATATTATAACATGGGAAAAATGGAATTCTGGCTCGACAAAAAAAGCCTCTGGACACAGTATAAACTCATGTGGGATATTGCAGGGGAATACTGGAAAACCGGAGCTGCAATGCTTCAATTTATGAAATGGAATAATCAAACAACCCACGCAGGAAACATGCAGGTTTTTTATGATCGAAAAACAGATCATGCCACAATTCTCAGATCGTCCGGAAAAAATATTTTCGGAAGGGACCTGCTTTATTCATTCAACCTTCCTGAGAATCTAAAACAATTCTCAGTAAGCCGCCTTGGCACCTGGACTAAATAGGACAAAAATGCAAAAAATTTTTTGCAGATAATTGTCGTAATATTGTACCATTAAAAATATTTTGATCAAACCATACCTGCTGCGTATCTTAAATCAGCAACGCTGAATAGTTACAAATTTGCTAACTATTCAGCAAAACAACCGGGCTTCCGGCCTCTATTTTTAAAAATAATAAAATCATTGAACCCCTTTTTTAATTATTTATTTAAAAAGAGAAGATTTATTAACTTTATTTTTTTAAAGGAGATATTTTAATGATTAAATTTTTTATGCAGAGCGCTTTTTTATTTAGCTTCTTTATTCTTCTTGCAGCTTCACCATCTTTTGCCGATGATCCGAACTGGAAAGAGAATCAACAGGAATTGTTTGACCAGATGGGACTATACCCAGGGGATGTAATAAATACGGATAACTGGCAAAAAGTAAAAGGGCTTATTCCCGAGCCCATGGTTATGTGGGTGAAAGAGGGAAAAATAATCATGAATATAGGGGAATTCAAGTTTGATGGAAGCGATGATGCCCCATGGGAAAACTATGGATCAAAACATAATATAGATAAATATAGCATTGATGAAGACGGGACCCTGGTGGAGGCTGCAACCGGCAAACCGCCAAAATGGGTATACGGATACCCATTTCCGCAGATTGACTTTGAAAATGATCCTGACGCAGGGATAAAGCTAACAAATAACCGGGATATAAATATGGGAAGAGATGGTAGTTTTAAAGCCCCTTTTTCAACTGAATGGATAGGAAAAAAAGGATTTGAAAGGGCTCTTTCCTGTGAACTTTACAGATATAATTTCTGGGGCACAAAAACCACAGAACAGTTTAAAAACACTGACGATCTGCTTTTTAAGGAGATTACACTTGTTCAGGCACCATACGATATGGCTGGAACAGCTCAGCTGACAATAAGAAAGACAGATGGAACCGAAGATCAGCTTTATGTTTATATTCCCGCCATAAGAAGAACCAAAAGGATGTCAGGTGCAAACAGATCTGATCCATATCTGGGATCAGATTTTACCGTGGACGATGGTAATGGCTGGTTAGGGCATACTTCATCCATGGAATGGAAATATATAGAAGAAAGAATAGGCCTAATGTGTATTGCAAAGGGATGTGCAGAAAAGGCTACCACCATGAAAAAAGAACCCGACGGTAGATGGCTATCCGGGGAGAGCGTGGCCGATATCAAAACAGGCTGGCAAATTGAAGGGTCCACCCAGGCTCCCTGGTCCCTTGCATCAGCTATTTGGGTTCCCAGAAAATTTTATGTAGTTGAAGCCATACCTAAGGATCCATATTATAATATGGGAAGAATGGTATTTTGGATCGAAAAAAAAATCCTCTGGTCGCAGTATAAACTCATGTGGGATATTGCAGGGGAATACTGGAAAACCGGAATAATGACATTTCAATTTATGAAATGGAAGAATCAAACAACTCACGCAGGAAACATACAGTTATGCTATGATAAAAAAACAGATCATGCCACAGTTCTCAGAGCGGCCAGGGAAAATATTTTAGGAAAGGGCAAACCTTTTGAATTTGACATTTCCAACAATCTAAAACAGTTCTCTGTGAGCCGCCTCGGCACATTGACCAAATAAAATTCAGCAGTGTCCGGTTAGAAAGTTGCAAGAAAAATACGGAAAGTTCTAACCGGACACTACTGAATGAGAATAGATTTTATTGTATTATTGCAAGAGGTTGTAATATATAGAACTATTCAGCGTCACTGATTTAATCAGATTATACCTGCTACCGTACATATTAGCTGAATAGTTACATTTTTATTTAAAAATATGCTTTTTAGCTATTTTATATTCTTCAAGAGTAATCAGCCCTTTTTCCAGCATCCTGACAAGCTCTGTTAACTCTTGAGTTCGGTATTTTTCAGGACTATCAAGCTGATGAATTTTGGGGGATGAATCTCCTCCAGCAAGAAGTTCCTTTGAGCTGCCACCTATTTTTAAAGATGCAAATCCTCCAAGAAAACTTATTTCAACAGTTCGACCATTAAAATCAGGGGTATTCAGAATTTCTCGCAATGTTTTCCCTTCCTTTTTCATTCGTCTGTAAAAATAATACCCGGAACCGATTATTATCAAAAAGACTGAGAGAAAAATCCAGGGGGTATAAATAACAATCCCGCGGAAAAAGATAACCAGGCATCCAAGAATGGCTACTAAAAAAACATGTAAAATAAGAATAGCATACAGACTAAATAAGCTTTGGAAATGGGTATCAGAATTTTTATAATTAGTCATTATTCTTTAAAGTACAGCCGTTTTTAAAACGCTCCGCAAGTTTTGAAGAATAATGCTGGGGCATTTCAAAGGCCATTGATCTATTTTGCATTGAATTCAGCTTCACTATAAGAAAGTTCAATTTTTTCAACAGCTTGTATTTATCACGTATATCGTCTGCTTCTGCAAGAAGTTCTTCTGTTTGTAAAATTTTTTTTTTTAATTCAATTTCCGGCGGAATAAAATCGGCATTTTTCAATATTTTATAAGCAATACGGAGATCATCCGGTACCATTGTTTCATTACTGAAATCAAGTGGCTTCCCAGAACCGGCCAGCTTATCAAACGCTCCATTTTTTTGTGCCGTTTTTATTCTCTCTTCTACAATTTTTTCAAAACCTGTAAACATTTTTTAATTTATTATCTTAAAACAAAAACCCCCTCCTGGTTAGCAGAGGGGGTGTATTTTTATAAATATGGTGGCGATGCAGGGAATCGAACCCCGGGCACTGCGGATATGAGCCGCATGCTCTAACCATCTGAGCTACATCGCCATATTTTTTTTTAAGAAAACACAACCCAAAAAATTACGGAGAAGAGCTTTCAATATGCACGTTAAACATTTCAATATCTTCTAACAGATTGGTGAATACTACCATAAACTGAAGATTATTTCCAGCTTTAATATTAATATTATTTTTATTATCACCTTCTTTATTATTAAGATGATCGATTATTTTATTTAAATCAAGGTTTTCAAGGTCAATTCCTGATAATATATTCCCACAATATGCATTTTCTGTTTGCGTGCCGGTTTTTGCTATGAGCTTTGCAGTTACTTTAACAAAACTCCTTGGGTGATCATAATTATTTTGAATTTGACCTGTAATCACGTAAAGAAGACCGGCTTTTACATTTTCAATATATTCTCCCTTAAGAGGTTCCACAAGAACCGTGATCTTATTTCTGCCATCTAAATCCTGCTGATTATTACTTTTGGCAAGATCAGTAACATAGGGAATATAAATATTCTGAGTTACAAGGATATTCGAAACAGACCTGACAAAATCAGTAACATACATAATCTTGGTTCCTTTGGTATCAAGCAGCATAACACCAACAAAAGAACCGCATGTAAGAATAAACAGGACAACCAGAATGGCAAAAACTTTCCCTGCTTTTCCTTTTTTAAGATAATCCTTTTTTCTACTGACTTTGGGCTCAGGTTTAACTTCAACCGGCTTCACCGTTTCCGGCTGCTGAACAACATCATCAACAGTTTCTTTAATAACCTCTTTTTTATCTTCATACTCAGAAAAATTTATTTCCAAAGAGATATCTGTTTCTGGTTGTTCAGTAACTTCATCACCCATATCAAAGTCCAGTTCAAAGCCGGTGGGTGGAGTTCTGATTCCATTTTCAATGTTTTTTTCATCAGCGGCAGGCTCCATTTCCGAAGAAGAACCTTCATCATCTATTAAAGCCTCCAAATCAGATAGCTCAAGGGACCCTGTATCATTATCTGTATTAATATTATCAGATGTCTCTTCAAAATCTAAATCCAATTCAAGCTCAAAATCCTCAGAAGCTTCATCAGAATCTGTATTATTTTCATTGAACTCAAGGGAACCTTCCACATCAGACAAATCAATTTCTGCACTCAAACCTTGTTGATCTTCTCCCTCTCCGCTGTCTTCAGGTTCACTCACAAGAGCAGTGCCGCCCGCTTCTGCGTCCAAAGCATTGGAACCCGAAAAAGCATCTTCATCCCCAAGTATAATTTCAAAATCAGCTAACTCTATTTTTTCTCCTGCATTTTCATCATCACCCTGGGCTTCATCCCCATTCTCCTTATCATCAAAGAGTTCCTGATTAAGAGACAGATCAATATCTTTTACATCTTCTTTTTCATCAAAATGTGATCCGTCCTCATCTAAAACAAGGAGACCTTCTATCTCAGACAAATCTGCATCTTCTGTTTCACCATGAAGCACTACTTCATCTGCTTTATCTTCTACCCCGTCAAGCTCAAGGTCCAAGTTAAGATCAACATCTTCTGCTAATTCTTTATCT
>CAZNFB010000019.1:0-2113 GCA_964572105.1 uncultured Desulfobacteraceae bacterium | reverse complement strand
GTTTTACCATGAAGCTCTGCAGCATCTGCCTTATCTTCTATCCCGTCAAGCTCAAGGTCCAAGTTAAGATCAACATCTTCTGCTAATTCTTTATCTGCCGGCTCTTCAAGGGAGACCAGCTCATCACCATCAAGATCAAGGAGCTCTTCCAGACCAGACAAATCTGCATCTTCTGTTTTACCATGAAGCTCTGCAGCATCTGCCTTATCTTCTATCCCGTCAAGCTCAATGCCCAAGTTAAGATCAACATCTTCTGCGAAATCTTCATGGTCAGTTTTAAAATTTAATTCAACTCCAATATCTTCTGGATTAAAATCCAAGTCATGATCAGTGGTAGGGGACATATTTTTGGAATTATTACCAAAGCTTCCACCGTCAGAATCGACAGAATTATCTACCACTTCTGAATGTTCATTAGGATTGTCAGCATTATTCGTATTTACAAGGGGTTCCGTTGATTCCTCACCCGATATGGGGGGATAATAAAAAAATATTTCCTTACAAACCGAACAGCGGAATTTGTTACCTGCTGCATCAAGCAAAGTTTCGTCCACATTAAAACTAGTGCCACATTCATTACAGGTAATAATCATGGTCAATCCTTATTGTCATTTATAAATTTTATAAACCTAACTCCACCTGTATAACAAACAAAAAACATGAAAAAAATCATATTTCCAACAATTTCATAGTGAAATTTATTTAAAAAGCATATAGTTGACGATTACAATACAAAAACAGGCAGGATCAAAACAATTATACTTTAGTATCTTAATTTATAGATTAACTGACTAAATTTATCCTCGAAAAAGCATGACCTTTAATATTTTTTTACAACCTCTGGTGGAAAATACACGGAACAAAATATCTTGTCAATAATTTTACTTCATCATATTCCTGTATGTGCTAATTTTTTTATTATTTTTTTTTGTTCTGATGTTAACTCAGAAGGCATTTCAATATGAATCCTTACGAACAAATCTCCCCGGGCTTTACTGTTCATCTGTGGTAGTCCAAGGCCGGAAAGCCGCATCATAGTCTTGTGAGCTGTACCTTGCGAAATATTTAAATTTAAAGTCTTATTATCAAGGGTAGATATAGGTACCTTTGCTCCCAGGAGAGCATCTGTTATTTTAATATTTTTATTAATATAAATATTATAATCTTTAACTTCAAAAAAAGTATCATTAATTACTTTTGATTGAATAAAGAGATCACCCGCAGGCCCCCCAGAGTGACTCGGTTCTCCTTTTCCTGGAAGCCTGATTTTTTTCCCTGTTATCATCCCCTTGGGAATTTTCACCTTTATTCTTTCCACACGGCCATTATTTTGTAAATTAACAGTTTTACTTGTTCCTGATACAACCTCATGCAGGGTTAAAGGGAGTTCATACACAATATCATTCCCCTTTCTTTGAACTGCCCGGCGCCCAGAAGAGGAAGCAAAGAAAAAATCGTTTGCAGAAGAATGTCTTGCTCCTCCCCTTCTAAAAGAATTTCCACTCCCAAAACCAAATTCCCTGAAAATGTTTGAAAAGTCAAAGTCCTTAAAAATATCATCCTCTGTATATCGCTGATTGAATCCGCTTGCACCGAATTCATCATATTGTTTACGTTTTTCCGTATTACTTAAAACTGCATATGCCTCACTTATCTTTTTAAATTTTTCTTCAGCACTTTTATCTCCCTTGGCATGGTCGGGGTGATATTTCATAGCAAGCTTTCTATATGCTTTTTTTATCTCATCCCCTGAGACACTCTTGTCCAGCCCAAGGATCTTATAATAATCCTTTTCAGGCATATTTAAAATTCTCCGCTTCTAATAGATTATCAGAGAATAGATTTCACAAGGCAAGAGGGAGAAAGCGTATTGTAATGTAATACGCAGACGACCGATACCGGAGTGAAATTATTTATGTGACGATCTATATTGTTAATTTGGGTTAAAAATTAAGGTATAGATTTTCAGATAATAAATTTCACAAGGCAAGAAGAAGGAAGGCGTATTGTAATGTAATACGCAGGCGACCGATAACGCAGTAAAATTATTTATATGAACATCTATAGAGCCTGTTTAACAATAATGTCTACAGAGCAAGAGTCAAGAGATTAT
>CAZNFB010000018.1:0-20467 GCA_964572105.1 uncultured Desulfobacteraceae bacterium | reverse complement strand
CTAAAGAGACCCAGTAGTGTCCGGTTAGAAAATTGATAAAAAGAAAATACGGAAAGTTTAATTGTTTTTTCCGCTATTGCGAATAAATTTCTTAAATACGCTACAAAAACAATTAAACTCCCCTCACGCAATATTCTAACCGGACATTACTGAAAGAGACTCAAACTTTACTTAATACCAAATTTGAATCCCTCCACCTGACTCACCAGGCTCCGTGAAAGTTCCTGCAATTCTGAAGTAATATCAACAACAGCTCCGGCACCATCAACGGTTTTAAGCGCAGCTTCAGCAGACCCCCTGGAAATAGCAATAAGTTTTTTTGAACGTTCCGCCTGCAATCCTGTAAGGATCTCCATCTCATTTGAATTATTAACAATTCCTTCCATTTCCTTATTAATTTTAGCAGTATCTTCTATCATTTTTCCCACAAAACCTGAAATTTTAGTAATAGCATCCATATTGGTTTTACTATTTTCAGCAATTTTATTTAAAGCCTCCCTGGATCTGCCTGTAAGCCGTGTTCCGGCTTCAACACTCTCTGTTGAACCCTTTATCAGCTTTGTTATCTCCTTGGCCGCCTCTGATGAACGCTGGGCAAGTTTACCAACCTCGTCTGCAACAACCGCAAAACCTTTCCCATGCTCACCTGCCCTTGCAGCCTCAATGGCAGCATTAAGGGCTAGAAGGTCCGTTTTTTCTGCAATTTCTGTAATAACCGATATAATTTCTGAAATCTGCTCGGATGATTGGGCAATGATCTCCATCCCCTTAACCGTGGCATCAACAGCACCGGCTCCATCCTCTGCGGACTGAAGCACCTCCTTTGCAAATTCCGAAGACATTGATGCTGCTTTATTCATCTCTTCCATATTTCGAATCAGTTCAGCGATATCACCACTTGACAAAGATGCAGCACCCTTCTGGGAATTTGAAAATTTAGCAACCTCACCAGCAGTGCTCCCCATATTACTAATTGTTTTTTGCACTTCAGCAGCATTTTTAGCTTCTGATTCCGCACGTTGCTTATTTGCTGCAGCCCTGCCTGACACATTTACTGCATGAGTATCCACATTTACTGCAACGGTATCCACAGTCTGAAGGACATCTCTGAAAGTATCCATCAGGTTATTAAACTCTTGGGACATAATGCCGACTTCATCATTGGACTCCACTGCGACCTCAACCGTTAAATCCTGCTGGGAAACAACATTTTGTATTGCAGCCGAAACATTGACAATAGGTTGTGCAATCGTTTTTGACACAAAAAACCAGGTTAATATTGCCCCGATAAAAGAAAAAATTATCACTGCAATAAGAATATATGTACCCCGTTTTGCACTTTCATTTATATGCCTTGTTCCTGCAAGAATCTCATCTGTGTATGAACCGACTCCAATAACCCAGTCCCACGGAGCAAAATAGGTTACCTTGACAACCTTTTCCCGGGGCACCGGATCCCCGGGATTCTGCCAGAAATAGCGCTCGGTTGCAACTTCTCCACCATCAAGGGAAAGAGCCTTTTCTACCAGATTTTGTATAAAATATTTTCCATGGCTATCTTTTGATTCCCAAAGGTTTTCTCCATCCCTTTTACCCCCTTTTGAAATAATATAATTTCCCTTACTATCAAGAACATATGCATAGCCGGTTTCTCCCACCTTAATGCCCAGGATCTCCTCCCTGAACTCTTCTGCCTCTGCAATGGGAACCCCCACATATAAAGCGCCCATTATCTTATTAGCTTTATCTCGTATGGGAGCATAAGCAGTAAGATACCACTTATCAACCACATAGGCGCGGCCCATATATGTTTGACCATTTAACAAAGTAGAAATAACAGAATTAATTTTTCCATCAGGATTAGTATGGGGAATATATGTCCCGATTGCCCTTCTCCCATCTTTTTTTAATACATTTGTGGCAACCCTGAGCATATCACCTGAGGTGTTCATTCTCTGAAAAACTGTGCAGGTTGCTCCACCGCAAAGATATTGGACCTTATCAACAACTGGAACCTTTCTCCCTGTTTCCCTGGTTTGACCGAACCAGGTATTCCCGTTCATAAAAGCAGGCAGCTTTAATGAACTTATCTGCTTAGTGTACTGATTAACCGGATTCCACAAAACTTCCCGCACCCCAAGATGAATCCCGCCGTTATTTTGCGCAACTTCCCCGGCAACCTTAAGACCATCCGACAGCATATCATTCATAAGGCTATTTTGAGTTTTTGCTAAAGCGTAAACCATCTTTGTCTTATCGGTTAGTTCCTCATATGCACGCTTAGTACTCTCTTCTTCTGCCAACCGGAGCAACCCCCTGTTCTCCAGAATATCAGTAACGGATATAATAAAAAGGGGAACGATGGTTAAAAAAGAGCCGATTAACATTAATTTTGGCCTTAGATTTAATCGTTTGAACATACTAATTATCCTCCTTTTGAAAAATATTATATTTTTTTAAATTATATGCGAATTAAAAAGATAGCCTTTAAAAAGATAGCCTTTAAATAGTAACAAAAAAATTTGAAAGGATGATAATTCTTCGTTTATTAATAAAGCCCATGGGCTAAACAATAAGAAAAACAATAGACAAAAAAAGAGGACAAAAGGAAGTAAGAACCGGCTAAGAGATGGAGGTGATTAAGAAAAAAAATAAACAAATTTTCAACATACCAAAGTAGTAGCAGCTTAAAAGATATTTATAATTTAAAAATGAGGATTTAAATCGAATATAAAATTTATTTCAACCAATTAGAATTGCCATGGCAACCTGTTTTTTTACTACTGCAACGTTTTTGGCAAGTCAAGTGAAAAAATAATTTCTTTAAAATAATTTTTTAGTAAATTTGCAATTTTTCATTCCACTTTTGTTTAAAATTTAATCCAGTGGTGCCCGGTTGAATCTTGTGGGAAGGGAGTTTAATCATTTTAATTGACATATCCTCAATAGTAAAATAGAATTCAAAGAATAATAATATATTGTTATTCTATAACCTTAAGAGGCTAATATGCAGATTCTTATACTCTATTATTCAAAAACCGGTAACACAAAAAAACTTGCAGAAGAGATTGCAAAGGGCGTTGAATCTACTAATACAAAATCGGTTTGTTTAAGTACGGCTGAAGTAAAAAAGGAAGATTTTCTCAAATCATCAGGGATAATAGCAGGCTCTCCTGTATATTTCGGTTCAATGGCGGCCGGCTTAAAGAGCATTTTTGATGAATTTGTAGGTATTCGTACAAAAATGGAAAACAAAGTTGGTGCAGCTTTTGCGACAAGTGCTCACCACACTGGGGGAAAAGAAACAACAATTTTATCGATTCTTCAAACTTTATTAATTTATGGTATGATTATAGTGGGTGACCCAATGGATGCCTCAGGCCATTACGGAGTCGCATGTACTCAATCTCCCGACGACACAGCCCTATCTGATGCTTTCAAACTTGGCGTAAGAGTTTCTAATCTATGCAAAAAGATTCAATAAGATGAAATTAAGCACAAAGAACAAAATAAATTTTGCCGAAAAAAAATCTATAATAACAATCGGTATTCTTCTCCTCGTCGCAGGCTATTATTTAGTACACCTGAATATCACACGCAGGATCAGGAATAATATTACCGTAGAAATTTCAAAATTATCCCCATTTATAAATATATCTTACGAAAAATTAAGAGTAAATATCTTAACGCAAAAAATTTCGCTGCGTAATATATTAATAATACCAACAGGTACAAATGATACCATACAAATAGATGATCTTATATTTCAAAATAGTAAACTCCACGGCATAATTCCGGCAAAATTGAATGTGGAAGCCAGGGGTTTATCTTTAAATCCGAACTCCCCTTTGATAAGTTCTTTTTTCCCTTATTTAAACGGCATCGGGTATAATGAATTTACGGCTGATATTGCGCTTGATTATGTTTTCAAAAAAAAAGAACGTGAATTCAGAATTAACAATCTGAGCATAAACGCAGCCGATATGGGGAGAATGGAATTTGTTTTGTACCTGGCTAATGTTGATTTTGATCAAATACTTGCCAATTCGGACAATCCTGCAAATTTTATTGCCGCTCTTGCAGGAATTTCAATTGCCGGCGCAAAATTAAATTATGAAGACTTTTCTTTAGCCAAAAGGCTGACAAGCCCTGACATGAGTGGTCATACAGGGGAGGCAAATAACTTTGTCAAAAAAACATCTAAAAAACTTGAGGATGAAATTAGCACCATGGAAAATAAATTTTACAGGCAGGTTCTAATTTCAATCCTCGATTTTATGAAAAACCCTGATGAAATCAGTATTATTGCAGCACCACTGCAGCCGGTACCATTGAGCAGATTCATTTTCACAAAGAATATGACCGATATTATAGACCTGCTCTATATTAGAATAGAAGAACCTGCTAATCACCAAACATAATTTTAAGATAATCAGATGCATCAGAATTACCCAGCTCTGCAGCATGGACAAAGTCACTTATACCCTTTTTTTTATCCCCTTTCAGCAGATATACCCGGCCTCTACCGTAATAATAGAGGCCTTCATCGGGCTGTTTTTCAATTGCCCTGTTTAAAAACGATATGGCTTTATTAAAATTGGCTAATTCACCATGGGATATTCCCGTTTGAAAGTATGCTTCACTTTTAGCAGGATCGAGTTCCATTGCTTTTTGAAAATATTTTATAGCCCCCTTTTCATTGCCATAAGTGGAGCAAAGAGTTCCACGATCCCGCCAGTATGTATAATCCTTCTTAACAACTGGTTCAACAACCGTTTGTTGAACAACCGTTTCTTTTTGCTCATCGTATGATGGCAGGTCCATATGAGGTTTTCGGGAAGAGAAAAAAGGGGGTAAAGGGGCTAAACTTTTAAAATGAGCTATTAAAAGTTTAAGATCATCAGTGTTTATGGAAAATGTACTTCTCATCTCTCCATTTTTTATTTCAAAATCAGAAAATATATTTCCCATTGCTGGTAGTGGCTTATAACCTTGCCTATCCTTTACTGAAATCATCTTACACATCGCGTTAAAATATTCAGAAATATTAATATCCATGGTCATCAGGGGACCATCCTGATTTAAGCCAGGGGAAAATGTTTTGGACAGACCAATGAGATTTTCCATAATCCTGTCATCCGATGCAACAAAAAAAAGATTGCCGACTATTGCCATCTTAAAAGGATAGTCAATAAAAGTTTGTTCCTGCCCAACTCCCTGGTAAGCAAACCCCTGGTAAAATGCCAAAGGAAGCCTTATTACAGCTCCCATAACCCTGTGTCCGGCCACCTGAGTGTCCGGTACACGCTGAAATATTTGGGGAGTCTCCCCTGAAGGCGAAATATTTTTTATAATTTTTTCCAGATTACTGCAATATTCAGTTAAAAATGGAATACAAACAGATTCCAGATAACTGGAACTATCTGTTGAATCGGCTAACAGGCTTATTGTTTCAATGATAATTTTATCTTTGCCATAGGATAGGCCTCCAGCCATTTCTCCCGTAAAACAGCTGGCTGTCTCTTTTATTTTAGAAAAATCGACACCGAATTTCTTATAAAATTTACCGAAATTTTTATCAAAAAAATCGAGGGACCTGTTTAAATCATACCTCTTTGATCTGAAATTAAAAGCCTGGCGTGGGGTGTAACCATCTAAAATAGTCGAAGACTTTTCCCTGGAAAACAGCCTTGCTATTTCGCTGGCGTTTTTAGCCTTTAATCCAAATGAATAAAAAATATTTTTATCATTTACATCAAAAGTAAATTTTAAAGTATCTATTTGATCAGCCATACCAATTAAATTGATAAATACTTCCGACAAATCAGCAGGAGAAATATCAAAGGGATTTTCAGGTTGATCCCCCGACATTTTCTCCATTAAATCAGGAAGCTGCTTAATTTTATCATCAAATTTTTCAAACAGGCTGTTCAGATTAATCAAACAAGATACGGAAGATTTATCATCAGAATGGGAAGGGTTAACCAGGAAACTCTTTAAGGACTCTGAAACCTTAGCTCCTGTTCCCGGGGGCAGAGGGAGAATATAGTAATCTCCCCCTGAAATTGCCTTATAATTTGTTTGAAAGGAAGTATTAGGAATTAAATATGGAATATACATGGCAATCTGAGGTTTTTCACCGATTAAATCGATTCCAATGCGGGTACTGCGGCTAAAATCTATCCAATCATACCCTTGGAGCATCGCATTAACCATAAATAGAGGTGATTTAGCCTCTCCTTCAGATTTAATTCCCAGCAAATCTTCAAAAATACTTAAAGTAGCATCGAAATTATTAAATGTTAAATATATATCAGGGGATAGGGAACCGGTTATTCCAGGGGGTGGAGAATAGGATATAAGTAGAAAGATCAGCGCAATAATGATGGTACATTTTTTTCCAACCATTTGTTTTGCATCCATTTTTCTTATCCTTTCCATTTTAAAAACGATTAAAAAATTCAGTTAAAATATTATTTTAAAACGTCTGATAACAGAATATCCTTAGGGTGCCCTTTTTTTAAACTATAAAAAAGCAAATGACAATAAAAAAAGCCTTGTCTGTAAGGACAAGGCTTTTTATGATAGAATAAGCAAAATAACATTTTTTCATGATTCCATTGTTAATATTCACTGCTCATTATTCAACCGCTTCAGTAACATCAACATCTTTTTTTATAATATTTTCCTTTTTGCTATCATTGTCAATATCTATTTTTATTTTTTCAGTTTTTCCTGTAGATACCCCTGTAAGTTCTATCACCGACATGGGTGCCGCATCACCCGTTCTTCTCCCAGCCTTTATGATTCTTGTATAACCACCAGAGATTTCTCCAAATCTTTCCTGAGCCTGATCAAACAGTTTATACACAACTTCCTTTTCCATTATTACAGAAAGAGCCTGACGCCGGGCATGCAAATCTCCACGTTTGGCAAGGGTTACCATACTATCTGCCAATTTTCTTAATTCCTTTGCCTTGGCATCAGTAGTAGTAATACGATCATACTTAAATAAAGAAGTGACCATGTTCCTAAACATTGCTTTTCTATGACTACTGTTTCTGTTTAATTTTCGGCCTGTTTTTTTATGTCTCATAAGTTGATTTACTCCCCTTCCTCCACATCTTCTTCATCAGGCACAAATCCCTCTATATCCATTCCAAGAGAAAGGTCCATTTCGTTTAAAACATCTTTTATTTCATTTAAAGATTTTCTTCCGAAATTTTTAGTTTGTAACATCTCAGCCTCAGTCTTGCTAACCAATTCATGCAATGAAAAAATATCAGCATTTCTAAGACAATTCGCACTACGAACAGAAAGTTCAAGATCACCGACACTTCTGTAAAGATTTTTATTAAATTCCTGCTTGGGTATTTCTTCTGGTTCCTCTTTTAATTCCGGGCAGACTACACGTTCATCAAAATTGATAAAAATGCTCATTTGCTCCTTGATGATTTTTGCAGAATAAGCAACCGCATCATCAGGAGTAATACTTCCATCTGTCCAGACTTCTATTGTGAGTTTATCGTAATCTGTCTTCTGACCAACTCTTGCATCAGCAACCAGATATGTCACACGCTTTACAGGTGAAAAAACAGCATCAATTGGTATTGTCCCCAAAGAAGCGTCACCATCAAGATTTGCTTCACTTAGGGAATAACCTTTACCAACCTCAACTGTCATAGTCATCCTCAAAGCCCCTTGAGGAGAAAGCGTTGCAATATGCTGTTCTGTATTTAAAACCTCACACTGACCATCTTCCACAGTTATCGAGGCAGCAGTAACCACACCCTCTCCAGAAGCATCAATATGAACTATCATAGGCAGCGACACTAATGGCTTAAATCGTATCTGCTTAAGATTAAGAATAATTTCAGAAAGATCCTCAACAACACCATCAATCACGCTAAATTCATGCACCACTGAATCAATTTTAACGGAAACAATGGCAGCTCCATAGAGTGAAGATAAAAGAACCCTTCGCAAAGTGTTTCCTAAAGTTATTCCAAAGCCCCTCTCCAGGGGCTGGCAAACAAACTTACCATAGTTTGAGGTACCTTCTACTACAATATTTTCCGGCTTGATCATCTCATGCCAGTTTATATATTTCAACTTGTCTAATCCCATTTATACTCTCCAGACTCAGTTAATTGAAAAAATATTATCTGTTACTTGGAGTAAAGTTCAACAATAAGCTGTTCCTGTATAGGGATTGTTATATCTTCACGCACAGGTAAAGTTTTGATGGTTCCTACAAATTTTTCTTTATCTAACTCAAGCCATTGGGGGACACCTCTTCTAACCACTGCATCCAGTGAATCGTTAAAAACCTGAGATTCCCTGCTTTGCTCTTTAAGTTCAATCACATCCCCCACTTTAAGGATGTAAGAGGGGATGTCAACCTTTTTCCCGCCAACCAGAAAATGTTTATGCCGTACAAAATGACGACCCTGTGTACGTGAATTGGCAAAACCTAATCGATACACAATATTGTCAAGCCGACGTTCCAGCATTAAAAGAAAATTTATGCCTGTTATACCTTTCATGCGATCAGCTCTTGCAAAAAAAATACGGAACTGTTTTTCTGAAAGCCCGTATAACCTTTTTACCTTTTGTTTCTCCCTGAGCTGGATTCCGTAGTCAGATGGTTTTCTTCCACGTAATTTCCCACGCTGTCCAGGAGGATAGGAGCGCCTGTCAAAAGAACATTTATCAGAATAGCACCGATCACCCTTAAGAAACAATTTTAAATTTTCACGTCGGCAAAGCCTACACACCGACCCTGTATAACGTGCCAAATAGATCCTCCATTTAAATTTTCCAATAACTTATTGATAATGTAGACGGCTTAATAAAATATGGGACTTTAAATTTTTCAATCAAACTCTGCGCCTCTTTGGTGGGCGACAACCATTATGGGGCACAGGAGTAACATCCTTAATTAAGAGAATGTTAAACCCCGCTGACTGCAAAGACCGAAGTGCTGACTCCCTGCCGGCCCCGGGCCCCTTAACATATACTTCAACATTTTTCATTCCATGTTCCATCGCTTTTTTTGCAGCATCTTCTGCTGCACGCTGGGCAGCAAATGGAGTACTTTTCCTGGAACCCTTAAAGCCCTGAACACCAGCACTGGACCACGCTATAACATTACCAACTGAATCTGTAATAGTAATTATTGTATTATTAAATGTGGACTGAATATGTGCGACACCTGTTGAGATATTTTTCTGTTCTTTTTTCTTTGAATGGGTCCTTTTAGCCATAGTTATATCACCTGTTTAAAGATCACTTCTTTGCTGCAACTTTTTTCTTTACAGCAGATCTTTTAGGTCCTTTTCTTGTTCTAGCATTAGTTATTGTTCGCTGACCACGTACCGGCAATGACTTTCTATGACGCAATCCCCTGTAAGATCCTAGGTCCATGAGCCTTTTAATACTCATGGAAATCTGTGTCCGAAGCTCGCCTTCCACCTTGTACTTGTCATCAATCAGCCTTCGTATACTATTTATCTGAGTTTCGGTCAAATCATCGGTTTTAATGTCAGAATCAATATCTAATTGTGAAAGTATTTGATTTGACGCGGTCCGGCCAATACCATAAATATATGTTAACCCAATTTCAACCCGTTTGTGCCTTGGTAAATCTACACCCGAAATTCTTGCCAAAACATATCTCCTCTATCCCTGCCTTTGATTATGGCGTCTGTTTTCGCAAATAACCCGTACTCTACGTTTTCTGGTTATTATTTTGCATTTGTTACATATCTTTTTTACCGATGCCCTTACCTTCATCTAAAATGATCCCTCTTTAAAGTATTCATAATTATTTTGACCTGTATGTTATTCTTCCCCGTGAAAGGTCATACGGCGAAAGTTCAACAGTGACCTTATCGCCAGGCAAAATTTTAATAAAATGCATTCGCATCTTACCTGAAATATGAGCCAGAACAACGTGCTTATTTTCTAACTCAACCCTAAACATCGCATTGGGCAGGGTTTCATTTACAATTCCTTCAACTCTTATCGCCTCTTCTTTTGCCATAAACCTTATTCCTCTAACATACAGACTCTATTAAATAAATTAGACCCTTCCCCTACCCTTTTTATCACGACTCTTTTTTAAAAACCCCTCATAATTACGAGCAATCATATGGGATTCCACCTGGGAAACAGTATCAATAGCAACACCCACGACTATTAAAAGGGCTGTCCCTCCAAAATAAAATGGAATATTAAATTGTGTTATGAGAAGAGAGGGAAGAACACAAATTAAAGAAACATATATTGCACCACCTAATGTGATACGAGTCAAAACTTTATCTATATAATCAGCAGTCGATTTACCCGGTCGAATACCAGGTATATACCCACCCTGCTTTTTCATGTTATCTGCCACATCCACAGGATTAAAAGTAATTGCAGTATAAAAATAACAGAAGAAAAATATCATTAAAACATAAAGAAATTCATAGATAATATTACCAGGCTTAATTGATGAAATAATCTCTTGAAGCCAGGGGAGAGTAATAAAACTTAAAATTGTTGCAGGAAACATCATAATCGAGGAAGCAAATATTGGAGGAATTACACCAGAAGTATTAATTTTTAATGGAAGATGGGTGCTTTGCCCTCCATAGACCTTTCTCCCCACAACACGCTTTGCATACTGAACAGATATTCGCCGTTGTCCCTGTTCAACAAAAACAATAGCAGCTATCACCAACACCATAAAAGCAAGAAAAAACAGAAGAAAAAATATACCTATTTCACCGGTTGAAAGGAGTCTGAAAGTATTTGCAATGGCAGTGGGAACTCTTGCAATAATACCAACAAAAATTATTAATGATATTCCATTACCAATACCTTTTTCTGTAATTTGTTCTCCAAGCCACATAATAAAAGCAGTACCTGCGGTAAGTGTAATCACCGTCATAATTCTAAAATGCCAACCAGGATCAATAACAGTACCCATTTTTTCAAGACCCACAGATATTCCGAAACCCTGTATAACACTCAATAAAACCGTACCATAACGGGTATACTGAGTAATCTTTTTTTGCCCCTGCTCCCCTTCTTTTTTTAATCGCTCCAAATGCGGCACAGTAACAGTAAGTAATTGCAAAATAATCGAGGCGCTAATATAAGGCATAATCCCAAGAGCAAATACTGACAACCTTTCAAGAGCACCACCTGAAAACATATTAAACATTCCAAGGATTGTACCTTTTGCCCTTAAAAATATTTCGGCCAAAGCAACACTGTCTATACCCGGTGTCGGGACATGTACCCCTATGCGGTATACAATTAGAAGTGATAAAGTAAAAATGCATCTCTTTTTAAGTTCAGGAATATTAAATATATTCCCAACCCCGGTTCCCATCATACTTAACTCCGATTAAGCACAGGATAGATATAGATTGTCAAACAATTACCAAATTTTAAAATTTGGGCTAAAGCTATAGTAAGAAGATAATACTATACTAATCGTATATCTCCACTGATAGGGCAATGAAATTATTTGTATGACGGTCTATATTTGAAAGGATTATAAAACTTCGACAACACCACCTGCAGCAATAATCTTTTCTTCTGCGCTTTTACTTACCTTATTAACTTTGATAGTAACAGGGATATTGATTTCTCCCTGCCCCAATAGCTTAATTTCATCTCTTTTATTTTTAACAAGGCCGACACTGACTAAAGCGGTCTCATCTATAACAGAACCAGCTTCAAATCTATGCAGATCTATTAGATTAACAATGGCTACATTTTTTTTAAATATATTCGTAAACCCGCGCTTGGGAAGCCTGCGGTGAATAGGCATCTGACCACCTTCAAAACCAGGCCTGACACCTCCTCCGGATCTACTGTTATGACCTTTGGTTCCTCTTCCGGCTGTTTTTCCAAACCCTGAGCCCACACCCCTTCCAATACGTTTTCTATTTTTCCTTGATCCAGGGGCTGGAGCTAGTTCATGTAGCTTCATTTTAACTCTCCTCTGCCTTTACAAGATGTGACACCTTATTTATCATCCCTCGCAAACACGGAGTATTTTTCAGGACAACCACCCTGTTTAACTTGTTCAGACCCATCCCTCGCAAGACTTTGCGATGTTTTTCTGGCCTACCGATCATACTTTTAACAAGAGTAATTTTTAAATTTTCAGCCATTTACTGTTTCCTTAGAATATTCATATTCTATAAATCTTCAACACGAATTCCACGTCTTGCAGCTACCTGTTCAGGGGATTGCAACAATGCCAACCCGGCAATAGTAGCCTTTACAACATTATGGGGGTTATGGGACCCCATACATTTAGTAAGAATATCATTAATTCCTACGGCCTCAAGCACGGCTCTTACAGCACCACCCGCTATAACACCGGTACCTTTAGATGCAGGCTTCAGGAATACTTTACCAGCCCCATATTTTCCAATAATATCATAGGGTATAGTTCCTCCTGATAAGGAGACTTTTATCATACTTTTTTTAGCCTTCTCAACAGCCTTACGTATTGCCTCAGCCACTTCTCCAGCTTTACCAAGGCCGCAGCCCACAGAACCAAGCCCATCCCCTACAACGACAATGGCACTAAAGCTAAATCTTCTACCGCCCTTGACGACTTTTGCAACTCGGTTTATATAAACCACCTTATCAATAAGCTGACTATCACCCATAGATTGTTTTAACAAGGATTATCCTCCTAAGCACCAATTAAAAATCGAGTCCTGCTTCGCGCGCGCCCTCTGCAAGTGCCCTTACTCGTCCATGATATAAAAAGCCGTTTCGATCAAATACAGCTGTTTTGATACCTTTTTGAAGCACACGCTCCCCTAAAAGTTTACCAATAAATGTTCCCAAGGCAACTTTACTTTCAAACCTGGAATGTTCCTTAACAGCATTTTCTAGACTTGAGACAGATGTGATTGTGCACCTGTTAATATCATCAACCGCCTGAGCATAAATATGTTTAGCGCTTCTAAAGACTGTTATTCTAGGCCGTATCGATGTGCCGGAAATCTTTTTTCTGACCCTTTTTTTTCTTTTTAATCGAGATTGTTCTTTATCACTAAGAGAGCTCATAATTATTCCAATTTTTATTGAGTACCTTTCTTACCAGCTTTTCTTCTGATATATTCATCAGAATATTTGATTCCCTTACCCTTATAAGGTTCAGGTGGCCTTAAACGCCGTATGGATGCAGCAACATGACCCACTGTCTCCTTGTCTATTCCGGACAGAGTGATCTGATTATTTTTATCCACTTCAGCAGAAATTCCCTTGGGAAGATCAAAATGAATCGGATGTGAATAACCAAGATTAAATACTATGGCATTCCCACTAGCAGTAGCCCTATAACCGATTCCATTAATCTGCAGGATGCGCTCAAATCCCTTTTCCACACCAGTTACCATATTTGAAACAAGTGAACGGGTGAGACCTTGAAGAGCACGGGTTTTGCGATCATTATTAACTAAAGTTACATTAATAACATTATCCTGTATATCTAAATCAACAGATGGGTGGACAGTTCTTTCCAGAACCCCCTTAGCACCTTTCACAGTTACAAGCCTGTTATTATAAGTAACTTTCACACTTTCAGGTATTTTTATCGGACTTTTACCAACCCTGGACATTAGTTACACCTCAATTTCTACCATACATTACATATGATTTCACCGCCAACATTTTCTTTTCTGGCCATCTTATCGGTCATTATCCCTTTTGAAGTTGTAAGGATAGAAATTCCCATTCCGTTTAATATAGGCTTTAAATCTTTTGCTTTCATATAAACACGCCTAGAAGGCTTACTTATACGATTAATACCGAGAACAACATTGGATCGAGTTTCGGTATATTTAAGATATACACGCAAAACACCCTGCTTGCTATCTTGGATAAATTTATAATTCTTAATAAAGCCCTCTTGTTTTAAAATTTTTGCGAGCTCCACTTTAATATTAGAGCCAGGGATATCAACACTATCAAATTTTGCCTTGATCGCATTTCTAACTCTGGTCAACATGTCGGCAATGGGATCACTCATGGACATGATTATCTCCATTTACATTGTGAGTATATTTATCTATAATTTTTAAACTACCAACTTGATTTAGTAACACCAGGAAGCTTCCCCTGGGAAGCAAGGTTACGGAAACATATACGGCATATCCCAAATTTTCGTAAAAACCCCCTGGGTCTGCCACAAATTGCGCACCTATTATATTGTCTAACCGCAAACTTTGGTTTCCGTTGTGCTTTCATTATAAGAGCTTTTTTTGCCAAATCATCCCCCTAATTAATTCCTGAACGGCATGCCTAAAAGTTTTAAGAGCTGCTTTCCCTCTTCATCAGACTTTGCTGTCGTAACAATAGCGATATTTAATCCCTTAATCTTATCGATGGCATCATACTCAATTTCAGGAAAAATTATCTGTTCTTTGATCCCCAAGGAATAATTGCCATTACCATCAAAAGCTTTACCAGAAACACCCCTGAAGTCTCTCACTCGTGGAAGAGCTACATTTACTAATCTATTACAAAAATCAAACATCCTATTACGACGAAGAGTTACCATACAGCCTATCTGCATACCTTCTCTAAGCTTAAAGGCTGCTATCGATTTTTTTGCTCTTGTTATAACAGGTTTCTGGCCGGAAATAATTTCAAGCTCCTTTGCGGCCGATTCAATCAATTTGTTATTCTGTATAGCTTCCCCCAACCCCATATTCAAAACAATTTTTTTAAGCTGCGGAACCTGCATTCTATTTTGGTATTTAAATATATCCACAAGCTTTGGAACTACATCTTTTTCATAATACTCTCTAAGCTGTGCCATTATCTTCCTCTAATATAGATTTTCATAACTCCCAAATTATGACCCGTTGTGGAGCCGTACATTCCGCATTTGAATTTTTGTAAACATGGTTTGTTTAAGAGGGACATCTTTTTCCATGGACTGCGTGAAGAAGAGTTAAGTATCTTCTCTTGGATATTTTTTTAGGTAACGCCTTCTTCCCAAGATTGTTGGATTTAATAATCTGCCAGGCCATGGAGCTAAAAGCTCTATGAATCTATCGGCTCATTACATTTTCTGCAAGCACGTATCTTCCTGCCATCCTCTAGAACTTGAGCCTTGGGGCGAATTGGAGCAACACATTTAGGACACATCAGCATAACATTGGAGAGATGAATAGGAGCTTCCTTCTCAACAATTCCACCTTGGGCATTAGCTGCATTTGGCTTTGAATGCCGTTTAACCATATTGACATTTTCAACAAGAACTCGATTTTTTTTTTTTATAATCTGAATAACTTTACCGAGTTTGTCTTTATCCTTGCCGGCAATGATCTTAACTTTATCATCTTTTTTGATCTGGCATTTATTAATTTTCATAATGCAATTTTAAGCCTTTACGCCTGTCCTAGGTTATTTATATAAAAATCTATATTTCCTCAAATTAGCCTTCTAAACCCTATAGCAACATGCTAATAATTTATATAAATCTATTTTGTCAATATTTTATTTAAAATATTATAATACTTCCGGCGCGAGGGAAATAATCTTCATAAATTTCTTTGCCCGTAACTCCCTTGCAACAGGACCAAATATTCGAGTTCCTATTGGCTCACTTGCCGTAGTTAACAAAACAGCAGAATTATCAGCAAATCGTATATATGACCCATCAGGTCTTCTTATTTCCTTTTTTGTTCGCACCACAACAGCCTTTAAGACATCACCCTTTTTAACTTTTGAATTGGGAATTGCTTCTTTTACCGATACAACAATTATGTCTCCAACAGTGGCATATCGGCGTCGGGATCCGCCTAAAACTTTAATGCAATACAGAACCTTAGCCCCAGAATTATCCGCTGAGGTTAATCTTGTCTCTGCCTGAATCATCTTTATCCATCCCTAAATAAATTAAACAGCTTTCTTGAGTATGGTATTAACACGCCATCTCTTAGTTTTACTGATGGGTCTTGATTCAGTAATTAAAACTTTATCACCCATCCCACACTCATTATCCTTATCGTGAGCTACAAATTTTGATCGTCTCTTTATATATTTATGGTAGATGCTGTGTTTTTCTAAACGCTCAACAACAACCGCCACTGTCTTGTCCATTTTGTTGCTGACGACCGTTCCTGTTAGCTGTTTTCTCATTCCACGCTTTTTCATGAGATTAACTATGATTTATCCTTTTTATGATTGTTGACCAAATCACTTATTACAGTCTTAACCCTTGCAATGTTGTGTTTGGTAGCCTTAATTACGCTATGATTTTCAAGCTGACCGATTTCATGCTGAAAGCGCAAATTAAAAAGCTCTTCCTTGAAATCAAAAAGTTTTACATTCAGCTCTTCACGGCTTAACTCCCTAATCTCTTTGACTTCCATTATAAATCAATCCTCCTGACAATTTTAGTTGGAATAGACAATTTGTGAGCAGCAAGGGTAAATGCTTCTTGAGCCAATTCAAGGGGAACCCCTTCCATTTCATAGAGGATCTTCCCTGGTTTGACTATTGCTACCCATCCTTCCGGCGCACCTTTTCCTTTGCCCATCCTAACTTCTGCAGGCTTTTTTGTAAAGGGTTTATCAGGAAAAACTCTAATCCAAATTTTCCCCCCCCTTTTCACATGCCTTGTCATGGCAATACGGGCAGCTTCAATTTGCCGTGCACTTATGGCCCCACATTCTGTTGCCTGTAAACCGTACTCGCCAAAATTAAGAGTACAACCTCTACGGGGCAACCCTTTCATGCGACCTTTTTGTTGTTTTCTATACTTGACCTTTTTGGGGCTTAACATCCTCCCTCTCCTGATTCAGCAATCGCAAATATATATTTTTATTCGAGCCAAAACTCTCTTTCATAAAAATTGGCTTATAAAATTTCACCTTTAAAAATAAAGACCTTTACTCCAATAATACCATAGGTTGTTTTTGCTTCAATAAAGCCATAATCTATATCTGCTCTTAATGTATGCAAAGGAACACGGCCTTCTTTATAGCATTCAGTTCTGGCCATCTCAGCCCCCCCCAACCTTCCGGCACAAATAACCTTAATTCCTTCAGCACCAAATCTCATTGCAGATTGAATTCCACGCTTCATGGCACGACGGAAAGCAACCCGTCTTTCTATCTGAAGCGCTATACTCTCGGCAACCAGCTGAGCAACAATCTCAGGTTTTTTTACCTCTTGAACATCAACCATAATTTCCTGAGAGGTTATCTTTTCCAGTTTTTTCTTAAGAGCAGCTATTTCTGCCCCCTTCTTTCCGATAACTATTCCTGGCCGCGAAGTAAATATTCTGAGACGAACACGCTTTGAGGACCTTTCAATCTCAATTTTTGAAACACCAGCATGAAAATTTTTTTTCTTTATAAACTCTCTTAGTTTATAATCCTCAAGAATAAATTCCGCATAATCCTTATCGGAAAACCATTTAGAATCCCAGGTCTTGACTATTCCCAACCTTAATCCGGTGGGATGCACTTTTTGGCCCAAGCTTTTACCCCCTTTACATACTTAGCACTTTTCTAAGAGAACCGTTATATGAGTAGTTCTTTTTAAAATCCGAACGCCCCTGCCCCGGGCCCGTGGCCTGAAACGTTTCAACGTTGGGCCAGTATCAGCTGTAATATTAGATATATACAAAGAGTCGATATCTACACCATGATTAACATCAGCATTAGCTACAGCACTTTGAATAATTTTTTCAACTATCCTTGCCGCCTTTTGAGGCATAAACTTAAGAGCATTAATCCCTTTCTCAACAGGTTTTCCCTTAACTGCAGCAATCACCTTACGAACTTTAAGAGGAGATATACGCACATATTTTACAGCTGCTTTAACTAACATTATTTAGTCTTTCCTATATTAATCGAGCTATTCAAAATATAGTATAGATTGCCAGATAATCACCTAATTTCAAAAATATGAGACAAGGCCAAAGGCGTATGCAATACACCAACGACCGATAAGAGAGTGAAATTATTTTATATGACGGTCTATATAAAGAGATTAGCTCCTTTTAAGTTTTGTTTTTCTATCCCCGGCGTGCCCATGGAAAACCCGTGTTGGCGAAAATTCACCAAGCTTATGCCCAACCATATCTTCTGAAACAAAGACTGGAATAAATTTCCTTCCATTATGAACTGCCAAGGTTAAACTAACCATTTCAGGAATAATTGTTGACCGCCTTGACCAGGTTTTGATCACCGACATATTACGCTCCTTCTGCGCAGCCTCAACCTTTTTTAAAAGCTTGATATCAACAAAAGGACCTTTTTTTAATGACCGTGCCATAAATTCTCCTGCACAACTTATTATTCAAAAAATTCAGACAAACCATTTATATTCCATAAAAAATAATGAACCACAAAACTTACCACCACCGGAATAACTACTGATTATCTGATACTTTATAAATTTACGTATATTACTTTTTTCGTTTTTTTACAATATAGCGATTGCTTTTTCTTTTACTCCGGGTTTTATATCCCTTGCTAGGTACACCCCAGGGACTGCAGGGATGCCTTCCTCCAGAAGATCTTCCTTCCCCCCCACCCATGGGATGATCAACAGGATTCATTGCAACGCCTCTTACCTTTGATCGTCTTCCGAGCCATCTTTTTCTACCGGCTTTTCCAAGTTTAATATTTTCATGCCTTAAATTTCCAAGCTGACCTATGGTTGCCATACAGCGAAGAAGGACTAAACGAACCTCCCCTGAAGGGAGTTTCACTTGTGCGTAACGCTTTTCCTTTGCCATCAACTGAGCATAGGTACCTGCACCTCTAACAATTTGACCACCTTTACCTATACGCAATTCTAAATTATGGATATAGGTTCCAAGAGGTATTTCGCTTAAATTTAATGCATTGCCAGGTTTTATATCAGCACCAGGACCCGAGAAAACCTGATCTCCAACATTGAGATTCAAAGGGGCCAGGATATAACGTTTTTCTCCATCTGTATAATGCAAAAGTGCAATCCTTGCTGATCTGTTAGGATCATATTCAATCGATGCAACCTTAGCAGAGACTCCCACCTTGTCACGCTTAAAATCTATAATCCTGTAACGCCTTTTATGCCCACCCCCTCTATGCCTTACGGTGACTCTTCCATTGGAATTTCGGCCACCACTTTTTCTCATAGGCATGAGCAGACTTTTTTCAGGCGTAGAGGTGGTCAACTCATCAAATGTCGAATAAACTTGAGCCCTCCGTCCAGGCGATGTAGGTTTTACTTTTTTTAATGCCATTATGATTCTCGCTATTATTCGATTATTTAATTATAGATCGACACATACATCTGGCCTTGTGCCAAATTTTAAAATCTGGTAATTATCTGACAATCTATAGCACCGAACAAAAACTGCCAAATTTCTCGATTTCTACGTCACGCTAAGAGTTTAGCCTTCCTTGAACTCAAAAAAAATATAGTTTTCGTTACTATGCCCCTTCAAAAAATTCTATACGCTCGCCTGGCAAAAGAGTCGCTATCGCTTTTTTCCAGTTCTTCCGGCGACCGTAAATGCGGCCTCTTCTCTTTATCTTTCCCTTAACATTCATTGTTCGAACAGAATCTACACGAACATTAAATACAGCCTCTATTGCTTTTTTTATTTCTACTCTGTTCGCCTTGGGAGAAACCTCAAAAGTTACCTTGGACATAGTCTCTTTTTGAACAGATGTTTTCTCGGTTATTAAGGGACGCCTTATGATGTCATATGCTATCATGCCTGTAGCCTCTCTTCAATTTTCTTTAAAGTAGGTTCAAGGAGTATCAGCTTATCATATTTAAGAACATCATATACGTTAAGAGCTTCACAGCCTAAAATTTTAACCTCAGACAAGTTTCTAGAAGAAAGTATAAGATTTTTATTATACTCCTCAGTTATAATCAAGCCCTTATCTATACCTAATCTTCTCATTATCTCAACAAAATCCTTTGTCTTAACCTGCTCAAGTTCGAATTTATCTAAGATAAGAAGTTGATCTTCATTTAGTTTAGTAGTCAAAGCCATTTTTAGAGCAAGTTTTCGAACTTTCTTAGAAACCTTATAAGCATATGACTTTGGGTCAGGGCCAAAAACCGAACCTCCACCACGTAAAAGAGGTGCTTTTATGTCTCCACGACGCGCACGGCCAGTTCCCTTCTGGCGGAAAAGTTTTCTGCCACTACCCCTGACATCACTTCGATGCTTAACAGAAGCAGAACCACTGCGTTTGCCGGCAAGTTGCATTGTAACAACATCATGCAAGACACATGATTTAACAGGAACATCAAAGATGCTCTCGGGCAAATTAACCTGAGAAACCTTTTCTGCATTAATATTCAGTAGATCAACTGTTGCCATAATATGTCCGTATAATTTGTAATACTATTATTTCACGTTATTTATAACGTTTTTCGTTTTTTTATTGCCAGGAGACCCGATTTATATCCTGGTAAA
>CAZNFB010000017.1:0-22111 GCA_964572105.1 uncultured Desulfobacteraceae bacterium | reverse complement strand
GTCCCTGATTTAAGACAAGCAACAGGTATAATCTGATTATACCTGTTGCTTACATATCAGCTGAATAATTATTTTTAAATTTAAAATAAAAGCCTTGACATTAGCATGGTTTTTAGCTATATATATATGATTATTGAGATCGGCTGATGCGGTCTTGCAATGCAAGCAAAAATATAAATTATAGTTTTGTATTCTGATTGGTTATTTCAATAAATAAATTATGTTTATCAAGTTGTAATCTGTATCTGGGCGGGTAGCTCAGTTGGGAGAGCATCGGCCTTACAAGCCGAGGGTCACAGGTTCAAGCCCTGTTCCGCCTACCATGTGGGGGTGTAGCTCAGTTTTGGTTAGAGCGCTGGCCTGTCAAGCCAGAGGTCGCGGGTTCAAGTCCCGTCACTCCCGCCATGTTTTACAGGTTGTCAAAAAAACATAACAGCACTTCTTAATTTATGTCAATGTTGCGGGGTGGAGCAGTCTGGTAGCTCGTCGGGCTCATAACCCGAAGGTCGTTGGTTCAAATCCAGCCCCCGCTACCATATAAAAAAAAGGGATTACGCAATAAGCGTAATCCCTTTTTTTAATTTGTTTCAACAATATCCTCGTTCCTTAGGAACGGGGACGAAATAAGTTCGCAATTTTAAGTGTTGAGGCGCCTGCCTGGCAAGGCGCGAAAGTGTAGGAATATCAAGATATTGCTACGCTTTTGTAACGCAGTCAGTCAGGATGGATCGACGCTTTAAATACCAAGTTATTTCGTCCTCGTTCCTTAGGGTTCAACCATCCCATAAAGTATGAAAAAAATCGAGCTATTATCTAACAATCTATAGCAATAATTGTTTCCTCTTCTACTTTTGCCATGCTCTGACAAGCACAACAAAATATGAAAATGAAATACCATGTACAACTATTCTTACGCTTTTTTCAAAAAGTAAATTTCAGCGCTGCAAAAACTATGGACAGAATAAAAAAAAGCTATTATAATATAACACTTATTTAAATGATGATGATACTTAAGGTAATTATCCATTGTTCAGATTTTAAAAGGTGGTCAGTTAAATGAGTTAACATATAATTGCCTGTAACATCTCTTCGGGGTTTATTGAAAAATTATCTCATATTAACCAAATTTATTTTTTAAGGAAATTCATAGCATATGGGTTCAACAAAAGAAGAAAAAAAAAAACCATTCGATAAAATGACATCAAAAGAGCTTAGGGAAATAGCATCGGAACTATCTGAAATAACAGGAATTCATGGCATGAATAAACCTGAGCTTTTAAGTGCCATTAAAAAGGCGAAAGGTATCACGGAGAATATAAAAAAGACATCCGCCGCCTCAATACGGGAGATCAAGAAAAAAATAAAGGATCTCAAAATTAAACATACAACCACCCTTGAAGCTCAGGATAAAAAAATAGCGGCAATATTAAGGCGCAAGATCACAAGGCTCAAGAAAAAAACCCGCAGGGCGGCATAGGCGGAAACAAACATCAATAATTTATATTTTTTCAAACAATGGATTACTTAAAAACACTCTTAGCATTTTATAATCAACCTTATGATAAAACCAGAATCAATAGCATTTGATATTGATGGTGTATATGCAGATATCATCACCCTGTTCATCGATATTGCGAAAAGCGATTATAATATCAGTGACGTCAGGTATGAAGATATAACCACATACAGCATTAAAGACTGTCTTGATATTGATCCATCAATTATAGATGAAATTATCATAAAAATTCAAGAGGGTTGTTTTACCCCTCCCTTAAAGCCGATGGACGGGGCTTCTGATGTTATAATAAAATTGGCCAACACCTCCGGCAATGTCCTTTTCGTAACCGCAAGGGAGCTAAAACTACCCATATACAACTGGCTCCTTGATGTATTACCACTAAAACCGGCCAAAATCGATGTTGTGGCTGCGGGAACTCCCGAAGGTAAAACCGGGATCCTTTTAGATCGAAATATAACTCATTTTGTGGAGGACAGGATCGAAACCTGTTATATTCTCAAAAACGCAGGAATTATTCCGATCATATTTAAGCAGCCATGGAACAGAGAAAAACACCCTTTTATTGAAGCCAGTGACTGGAAAGAAATTGAATCAATGATTGCTTTTTAATTATTCCCATGCAAATATTCGTTAACAATCTGATAAAATCTTTTATTCAGGCAATTCGAACTGAACGCGGGTATGCAGAAAATACCTGCCGTGCCTATCTGCACAATCTTAAAGAATTTGCATCCTATGTCGGCAAAAGTCTCGAGCCTCAGGCAGATGAGTCAGGTATCAGGATCAATCAGGTTGATGCCATGATGATAAAAGATTACCTTGGTTTTTTACATGAAAAAAATAAAAAAAGTACAATTGCACGCAAACTTGCTGCAATTCGTACTTTTTTCAAATATTTAGCCAGGCGCAACATTATCCTTGAAAATCCTGCGGAACTCATACTCACACCAAAGCAGGAAAAAAGAATTCCTCCCTATATTACTGTGGATGAAGTTTTTAGACTCCTGGACTCAATAGCAACAGGTACCATTTTAGGATTAAGGAACCTTGCTATTTTCGAAACCCTCTATTCCACAGGAATACGTGTTTCTGAGCTTGCCGGAATGAATACTGATGACCTGGACCATTCAAAATTCCTGATAAAAGTTCTGGGCAAGGGTAACAAAGAACGACTTCTTCCCATAGGCAAAAAAGCTGTGGCTGCTGTTGATGCATATAGGAAAAAGCTGTACAGTAAAACAAGTATAGATATGGATGAAAACGCCCCGCTTTTTTTAAATTATAAAAACGAACGTTTAACCACAAGGTCCATTGGCAGAATTCTTGAAAAACTTGTTACTCAATGTGCATTATTAACGCCTGTTTCACCCCATACACTAAGGCATGCATTTGCCACACACATGCTCGATTCCGGCGCAGGCTTAAGAGCGGTTCAAGAGCTGCTGGGACACAAGAGCCTGTCAACAACTCAAAAATACACCCATGTAACCATCGACAGAATCATGGAAATTTATGATAAAGCTCACCCAAGGCGATAATATATTTATGGATTGGCTTTATAATTCCGGCCATTTTGGAACAGGAGATATGAGGAGTGAGGCTTGAGAATAAAGATACAGTAAAATCTTTTCTCCATACTTACAATTCAGCACTAAATGGCCCAGGATAAAGCCAAAGCTGATATTTATGTCACATAAGTGAGGTGACTTTACAACACCCTGCAATTTGTCGACCTCAAGGAATCATTATATGAATTTTCACGGAACAACAATCCTGGCTGTAAAGCATAAAGGGAAAACCGCAGTGGCCGGAGACGGTCAGGTCACTTTAAACAGCACCATTATAAAACACCACGCAAAAAAAGTTAGAAGAATCTACAATAACAGTATAATCGTGGGATTTGCAGGAACAACCGCAGATGCTCTTCACCTTTCAGAGCGTCTGGAGACAAAGCTTGAAAGGTATAACGGCAATCTGACCCGCAGTGCTGTTGAGCTTGCAAGGGACTGGCGAACAGATAAATTTCTAAGGCGCCTCGAGGCTGTGATGATCGCGGTTGATGATTCCAGAATATTCCTTATATCAGGAAACGGCGATGTAATTGAACCCGATGAGAATGTAATCGCCATCGGCTCAGGCGGCCCTGGAGCACAGGCAGCAGCCTCAGCTCTTATAAAACATACGGATATGAATGCAAAAAAAATTGTTGAAGAGGCCATGAAAATAGCCGGTTCAATATGTATATATACTAACGAATCCCTTACAATTGAAGAGTTGTAAAGTGTTGGATATAAGCAGGAAATTATATGAATGATCTTAAACCATCTGAAATAGTAATAGAACTTGACAAATATATTATTGGGCAGGAAAACGCAAAACGATCCGTGGCCATCGCCCTGAGAAACCGTTGGCGCAGACAGCAGGTACCAGAGGATATCAGAGACGAGATTGCGCCCAAAAATATAATACTCATCGGCCCCACAGGAGTAGGAAAAACAGAAATAGCAAGACGATTATCCTCACTTACGAATTCTCCCTTTACAAAGGTTGAAGCTTCGAAATTTACGGAAATAGGATATATCGGCCGGGATGTTGAATCAATGGTGAGGGATCTTCTCGACCTTACAGTGAACAAGCTTAAACTCAAAGAGCAGGATAATGTTAAGGAAAAAGCCACACATGCTGCGGAAGAAAAAATTCTTGACCTGCTCCTCCCGAAACCCAAGGGACGGCGGCATAAAAATACCGAAGAATCAAATGATCCTCCCCTGGAAATAGTTACGCACAGTTCAGAAGAGACATCTTACACCAATACCCGCGAAAAGCTGAGAACAATGCTGAAAAATGGGAAACTAGACAGCAGATATCTTGATCTTGATGTTTCCGAAAAAGCTGCACCCGTGGTGGAAATTTTTTCCAATATGGGAATAGAAGAGATGGGGCTCAATATCAAAGAGATGATCGGCGGGATGATGCCCAAGAATGTAAAGCGACGTAAGCTAAAGGTACCCGAAGCCCTGGAAATTCTGATTGCCGAGGAGATCCAGAATCTTCTTGACATGGAAAAGGTTATAAATCAGGCTATTAAAAAAGTTGAGCAATCCGGCATTATTTTTTTAGACGAAATTGATAAGATTACCGGCAAAAACGGGAGTCACGGCCCTGATGTATCAAGGGAAGGGGTTCAAAGAGATCTTTTGCCAATAGTTGAAGGATGCACAGTTTCAACCAAATATGGTCCCGTTGAAACCGACCATATACTCTTTATCGCGTCAGGAGCATTTCATGCATCTAAGCCATCTGATTTAATACCTGAACTCCAGGGGCGTTTCCCCATCAGGGTAGAGCTTAACTCCCTTGGCCAGGCCGAATTTATCAGGATATTGACCGAACCTAAAAATGCACTTGTGCTTCAGTACCATGAATTAATAAAAACAGAAGGTATTAAAATAACCTTTCAGCAAGATGCCATTGAAGAGATAGCAAAAATTGCGGAAGATGTGAATAATTTAACGGACAATATTGGAGCACGAAGACTTCATACGCTCATGGAGCGCCTCCTTGACGAGGTCCTATTTGACGCCCCTGATATGCTTGAAAAAGAGATAACCATTAACAGAAAATATGTTAATGATAAGCTGAAAGATATTAAAAACGATGAGGACCTAAGCAGGTACATATTATAACCATGCAAAATAATGTGGCAGACATATTAATTGAAGCTCTTCCTTATATACGTTTTTTTTCCGGCAAAACCATTGTAATTAAATATGGCGGCCATGCCATGGTCGACAAACAGTTAAAAGAAGATTTTGCAGCAGATATCACATTAATGAAATATATCGGCCTCAATCCTGTTGTAGTCCACGGAGGCGGCCCCCAAATCAATTCCGTTCTTGACAGCATGGGCATACTCCCCAAATTTGTAAGGGGAATGCGCTTAACCGATGAAGCCACCATGGATGTGGTGGAGATGGTATTGGGTGGCAAAGTTAACAAGGATATTGTGGGGCGAATAAACCGCCACGGTGGAAAAGCAGTCGGTTTGAGTGGAAAAGACGGGGGGCTCATATCTGCAGAAAAACTCAAAATAGTTTATCAGGAGAATGAAGACAAACCTCCTGAAATTATTGACCCTGGCCTGGTGGGGAAGGTGACCAGAATTGAAACAGAAATAATAAATACCCTGACCCAAAAAGACTTTATACCGATTATCGCCCCTGTTGGCACAGGCAGCTCCGGAGAAACATTCAATATAAATGCTGACCTTGTGGCATCAAGTATAGCCGGTGCGCTTAATGCAGAGCGGCTTCTATTTCTCACGGATGTGGATGGTGTTCTGGACAAAAAGGACTCATTAATATCTTCGATTCATGAGGATGAAATCGGTAAAATGATTGAAGATAAAATAATTTCAGGGGGTATGATACCCAAAATAGAGTATGCCCTTGCTGCACTTCAAAACGGGCTCAACAAAGTTCACATAATCAACGGCTGCAAAAGGCATGCATTAATTCTTGAGCTCTTTACTGACGAGGGAGTCGGGACTGAAGTTGTAAAATCCATGGAATTTAATATGCGCAATGGTGTAACTGCGGAGGATTAAATGGAAACCAGTGAGACAATAAATAAAGCAGATCAAGTCATAGCAAAAACCTACAAAAGATTTCCCATTGTAATAACCAAAGGGAAAGAAGCTACTCTCTGGGACAGCGAGGGGCGTTCTTATACCGATTTTGTTGCAGGAATTGCAGTTTGCAATCTTGGACACGCGCATCCTGATATTGCCAGGGCATTATCGGATCAGGCCGAAAAACTGCTTCATGTTTCAAATCTTTATTATACCAGCCCTCAGACCGAACTTGCTTCATTGCTCGTTGAAAAAAGTTTTGCGGACAGGGTTTTTTTCTGCAACAGTGGCGCCGAAGCAAATGAAGCAGCAATAAAGCTGGCAAGAAAGTATTTTAATGATAAAAAAGAAGAAAAGCGTTATACCATAATCACCATGGAAAAATCTTTTCATGGCCGCACCATGGCCACACTCTCTGCAACAGGTCAGGATAAAATTAAAGCAGGGTTTGACCCAAGACTGGAAGGCTTTGAATTCATCCCCTTTAACAATGTTGATGCATTACAAAAAAAAATTAATTCATCCACCTGCGCTGTACTCGTTGAACCAATACAGGGGGAAGGGGGCGTACGCTGTCCCGATCCTGAATATTTTCAAAAAGTAAGGGAAATTTGTGATAAAACAGGCACTCTCCTTATATTTGACGAAATTCAGACAGGCATAGGCCGCACAGGCAAACTTTTTGCCTATGAAAATTATGGTATTGAACCTGACATAATGACCCTGGCAAAGGCCCTTGCCAATGGACTACCCATTGGAGCAATGCTGGCCAAAGAAGAAATTGCCGAAGCATTTGGACCAGGCACCCATGCATCCACATTTGGAGGAACTCCGATTGTTACTGCAGCTTCCCTTGAGGTACTTAAAACAATCAGCAAAGAAAAAATAATCGACCATGCCCTCAACATGGGTAAATATTTTATAAAACAACTTAACTATTTAAAAGAGAAGCATGCCTCTGTGGAAGATGTACGGGGAATTGGCCTCCTCCTCGGAATGAAGATCAATGCAGACGGAGACCTCATCGTAAAAAAATGCATGGAAAAAGGATTTCTGATTAATTGTATTCAGGGGAATATCCTCAGGTTTATTCCCCCCCTTATAATAAAAGAAAAAGAGATTGATGCGTTAATCAGCTGCCTGGACAACATTTTATAAAACCTTAAAGCGAAATACTAAAATGGAAAACAACCTACTCTCACTTTCGACCCTGGATAAGGAAGATTTTGATTATCTTCTTACAAGAGCTCTTGAATTAAAACAAAGGCATGAACAAAATATTTCAGATCTCCCCCTGGCCGGTAAAACAGTCGGGCTGATCTTTGAAAAGCCCTCAACACGCACCCGCATATCTTTTGAGGTTGCGACATCACAGCTTGGAGGGGCATCGATTTTTATAAACTCCCAAGAGACACAAATGTCACGGGATGAGCCGATAAAAGATACCGCAAGGGTTCTTTCAAACTATTTAGACTGCCTGGTCATCAGAACATATGACCAGAAAATAATAGAAGAATTTGAAAAGTTTTCCACCATACCTGTTATTAATGCATTAACAGATCTTTACCACCCATGTCAGATACTAAGTGACCTTATGACAGTAGTGGAATATAAAGGTGGATATAAGGGGCTGAAAATTGCCTGGGTGGGGGACGGAAATAATGTGGCCAACTCCTGGATTAACGCAGCCGGGATACTTGATCTTAACCTTGTCCTGGCATGCCCTGAAAATTATCAGCCGAATCCTGAAAGCATAAAAAGTGCCCTGGCTGCAGGGAAGGGAAAAATTGAAATTATTGCCGACCCTGTGCAGGCGGTGGAAAATGCAGATGTAATCTACACAGATGTATGGGCAAGCATGGGCCAGGAGGAAGAACTGGAAAAAAGAAAACAATTATTTAAACCTTTCCAGGTAAACTCAAAGCTTGTGAGCATGGCCGCAAAGGACGCTATAATTATGCACTGCCTCCCAGCCCACAGAGGTGAAGAAATTAGCGATAAAGTCATGGAAGGGGAACAATCTGTGATATGGGACCAGTCTGAAAATAAACTTCACATGCATAAGGCAATTCTTGAAACATTTTTGTAGATATAGACCGTCACATAAATAGACTTTAAGGTAAGGAGATATACCAGTGTCTGAAAAGATAGAAAAAGTAATATTAGCATATTCCGGGGGGCTCGACACATCAGTGATCCTGAAATGGCTAATTGAAACGTATAAATGTGATGTTATAACATTTTCAGCAGATATCGGCCAGGAAGAAGAATTAAACGACATAGAGGAAAAAGCCAAAAAAACCGGTGCCTCAAAAGTATATATAGATGACCTGACAGAAACATTTGCCGCAGATTTTGTTTTTCCTGCTTTTAGGGCAAATGCCATTTATGAAGGGGAATATCTTCTGGGGACAGCCCTTGCACGGCCATTAATTGCCCAGCGCCAAATGGAAATAGCCGGTATTGAAAATGCAGATGCTGTGAGTCACGGCGCCACAGGAAAAGGGAATGACCAGGTAAGATTTGAGCTAGGTTATTTTGCCCATGATCCCCATATTAAAATAATTGCCCCATGGAGAGAATGGGACTTAAACTCCAGAACAAGCCTCATGGCCTTTGCTGAAAAACATGGAATCCCTGTACCAACAACTAAAAAAAATCCATACAGCACAGACAGAAACATGCTTCACATAAGCTATGAGGGTGGAATTTTAGAAGATCCCTGGAACCAGCCACCAGAAGATATGTTCACACTTACAACTTCACCCAAAGACGCCCCCTGCACCCCTGAAGTAATTGAAATAACATTTGAAACAGGAAACCCGGTTGCCATAAACGGTAAAGAGATGACTTCTGCAAATATCCTCAGGGAGCTTAACAGGCTTGGGGGGAGCCATGGAATAGGAAGGTTGGATATTGTTGAAAACCGCTATGTTGGAATGAAATCAAGGGGTGTATATGAAACTCCAGGGGGAACAATCCTCAGAAAAGCCCACATGGCAATGGAATCGATCACCATGGATCGTGAGGTAATGCATCTAAGGGACTCCCTTATTCCTAAATACTCTGAAATCATATATAATGGATTCTGGTTTTCCCCTGAAATGAAACTTTTACAAAATATGATAGACCAGACCCAGATAAATGTTTCCGGCATTGTCCGTATTGAACTTTACAAAGGGAACTGCACTACTCTGGGGCGTAAATCTGACCTATCCCTTTACAGTGAAGATTTTGCAACTTTTGAGGATGATAATGTTTTTACGCAAAAAGATGCTGAAGGTTTTATCCGGCTAAATGCTTTACGTTTGCGCATACAAAAATTGATGTCAAAATAACTATGGAAACTAAAACAGCAAAAAAACCATGGGACGGCAGATTTACTGCCGGAACAGACCAGCTCGTGGAAGCCTTTACCTCTTCCATACAGATAGACAAACATCTCTACTCCCATGATATAGAAGGCAGCATAGCCCACAGCAGCATGCTTGCCAAACAATCTATTATTACGGAGGATGAAGCTTCCGAAATAATTCTGGGGCTGAAAAATATCAAAAAAGAGATCGAAAACGGCACATTCCTGTTTAACGACAGTCTGGAAGATATACATATGCACATAGAGGCCAGACTGATTCAAACAGTTGGGAAAGCTGCTCAAAAGCTCCATACAGCACGGAGCAGAAATGATCAGGTTGCCCTTGATGTAAGGCTCTACTTAAAGCATGAGATTTTAATAATCATAGAAAGTCTCAATCAGTTAAAAAAAACCATCCTCTCCTCTGCAAAAAAATATATTGATGTTATTTTGCCTGGATACACCCATCTTCAAAGGGCACAGCCGGTCTTGTTTTCCCATCACATGATGGCCTATTATGAGATGTTTTCAAGGGATTATGAAAGATTCCATGATTGTCTGAAACGGACAGATGTGATGCCTCTGGGCTCAGCAGCCCTTGCCGGGACCACCTACCCCATAGACAGGGAGTATACTGCAAACCTTCTCAGATTCTCAAAAATATCGGAAAACAGCATAGACTCTGTATCGGACAGAGATTTTATTATGGAATTCCTGTCCGCCGCCAGTATTTGCATGGTACATTTCAGCCGCCTTTCCGAGGAATTTATCCTCTGGTCATCATATGAGTTCAATTTTATTGAGCTACCCGATTCCTTCGCAACGGGGAGCAGCATAATGCCCCAAAAGAAAAATCCTGATATATGCGAACTAATACGGGGAAAAGCAGGGAGAGTCTTTGGCGATTTAGTTGCGATTTTATCAATGATGAAATCCCAGCCCCTGGCCTACAACAGGGACATGCAGGAAGATAAAGAGCCTCTTTTTAATTCTGTTGATATATTAAAATCATCCATTGCAATATATACTAAACTACTCCCGGAAATAAAAATAAACGCTAAAACCATGGCACAGGCAGCATCAAAAGGTTTTTTAAATGCAACGGACCTGGCAGATTACCTGGCAAGCAGGGGGCTTCCCTTTAGAAAAGCCCATGCCTGCGCAGGAAATGCTGTAAATTATGCCCTTAGCAGGAATAAAGAACTTCATGAATTAACCTTAGATGAGTTAAAAAACTTTTCCACATTAATAAAAGAAGATATATATGAAGCCTTAACTTTAAAACAGATGATAAACAGAAGAAATTCTTCCGGCGGCACAGCCACAGAAAATGTAAAAGCTGCCATAAAAAAAGCTGAAAAAATGGTCAAATGAAACATCATTTAACACTTAATTCTGTTACAAACCTCATTTTTTTAATTCTGCTCATCTTTTTTTTTGCAGGATGCGGAAAAAAAGGGCCCCCTGCCCCGCCTGGTCAAAAATCTATCCCTGTGGTAACAGATTTAAGTTATGGTATAGATAATAATATACTCATACTTTCATGGTCAAAGCCCACAGAAAAAGGGAAAGCTGACCTTGCAGGCTTTGCTATAGACAGATCAAGAAAAAAAATCGAAGATCAGGATTGTAAGGGCTGCCCTGGTGCCTTTAAACAGATTGCCCATGTCACTCCCCAGGGCACAAAAGATACCTTTGAATATAAAGATCGGCTTAAAGCAGGGTACCACTATATATACAGAATCAGGGTTTACACAAAAAATAAAATTCATGGTCAAGGCTCAAATATTATTGAATTTTCATTTTAAAAAAGGACGTTCTTCAAATTTAGTTTGCACTTTATTTTCTGGATTCCCGTTTCACGGGAATAACATATGGAAAAACTTTTAAGTTGAGGAGATAGAATGATACTGAAACAGGAACTCCTTAAATCCAGAATATTAATTATTGACGATAATCCATTAAATGTTGCTTTTCTTAAAAAAATCCTTTTTGCGGAAGGGTACTCTTCGGTTGTGGGGATAACCGACTCCAGGAAGGCTGAAGAGATCTATCTTACATTGAAACCTGATCTTGTACTGCTCGATATCAATATGCCCCACATTGATGGATACAGGATAATGGACATGTTAAAAAAGATCGAAGGGACTTCCTATATACCGGTTCTTGTGCTGACAGCATCACAGGCCAGAGAGACCAGAATTAGAGCATTATCTGAAGGGGCCCAGGACTTTTTGACAAAACCTTTTGAAAAGGTTGAAACCCTTACAAGAATTAAAAATCTGCTGAGGGTCAGACTCCTGCATAATAATGCAAAAAATCAGAATATCATTCTTGAGCAGAAGGTTGAAGAGCGAACAGTTCAGCTTCGAACCACACGTCTTGAAATTATTCATCGCCTGGGCAGGGCAGCTGAATACCGTGATAACGATACCGGTTCCCATATTATCCGAATGAGTCACATGTGTGTTCAGCTGGGACGGCTGGCCGGGATGACAGCCCAGAAATTAGACCTTCTTTTAGACACTACTCCCATGCATGATATCGGTAAAATTGGCATACCAGACAAAATCCTGCTAAAACAGGGGAAACTGGACGCAGAAGAATGGAAAATAATGCAAACCCACACCACCATTGGGGCAAACATCCTTGATGGCCATGATTCTGAGCTGATGACGTCGGCACGCGACATAGCTTTAACCCACCACGAAAAATGGGACGGTTCAGGGTATCCCCTAAACCTGGAAGGTCTTGGAATACCTTTTGAAAGTCGAATAACCGGAATTGTAGATACTTTTGACGCACTCACCTCAAGGAGACCTTATAAAGACCCCTACCCCACAGATAAGGCCTGTGCCATTATTAAAGAAGAGCAGGGGAAACATTTTGACCCGGAATTAACAGATCTGTTCCTCAATAATATTGATAAGTTCATTCAAATAAAAAATAAATTTTCAAATAAAGAGAATCTGGTTTTAAAAAATTTCCAATTGAGTGATAGAGATAAAGCAGCAATGCGTCTATAATTTCCCCAGCGCCCCAGCCATTTCAAGGAGCTGATTTGCAGCGCCTGCAACCTGTTTTGCTCCATCCTCTGCTTCATGGACCAGCACGGTAATATCTTCTACTCCCAGGGCTGCTTGCTCAACACCGCTTTTCTGCTGATTTATTGACAAATTTATTTCATCCATGGATGCCATGACCTGCTCTGTAAAATCGGTTATCCTGTTAAGATCATCCTTTACCTCCTGGGAAAACAGAATCCCCTTTTCCACAGCTTTTATACCATCTTCTGTTGACATAATTGTTTTATTGGAATCTGTCTGTATATCATCTATAATAGACTTCACCTCTTTAGCCGATTCAACACTCCGCTCAGCAAGTTTTATGATTCTGTCAGCCACCGCCATGAATCTTTCACCTATTTCCCCTGCTCCTGCAGCTTCAATGGTGGCATTATAGGACAACACTGTCATCTGCTGTGAAAGCTCGTTTATCACATCGAGGACAACCCCTATATGCTGGGATTTTTCACCCAGGGAAAGCATGTTGGCCGCACTTATTTCCACCTTTTCCTGAATCATCTTTATCCCGTCAATTGCATGGTCAAGGGATGTATGCCCACTTTCAACAGCTGCTTTTGTCTCTTTGGCCACAGCTATGGCAGCAGATGATGTTCCGGAGATCTGTTTTGATGTGGCAACCAGTTCCTGCATGACTGAACTTATTTCTGACACGGCTGATGTATGCAGCGATGCAGATTTAAGCTGCTGGTCTGAATTTGCATGAAGCTCCCCGGAAGCTGTATGGATATCATTTTTCACAAAGACCAAGGGGAGGACCAGTGATCTGTAAAAATACCAGTAGAGACCCGCAAGAAGGATAAAACTGGCAAGGAGAAGAGAAGTCGCTGTTAAAGAGACAAAACGGGTAGCTGCATTGACTATTTCAGAATATTTTCTATGCTCCTTTGTTACTTTACCTGAAAAAAGTTCCATCTCTTCAACAAGCTTGCCGTGGGAAATATTATGCTCCCTGTACTCTTTTATTGTTTTTTCCATGCCTGCATTTAGTTCCAGATTCTCCTGCGCAATTTCAAAAACTTCCCCAAAGCCTGCCACAATAAACATTATTTTTTCAGCAAAATTTACCATATCAAGAACCGATTGAGTTTCGTTAGTCATCTCCCTTAATAACTGATTTAGTCCCATCTCGTCTATGATTTCTGATTCCGCATCAAAAATCCTGTTTATTTTATTTAAATGCTCCCCTGGCACCTCTCTCTCCGTTAAAATTTTCAGATAAACTTTATAGTCACCAAAAAGTTTGGCATGCATTCCTGCTGTTTTTTGAAAAGTAGCAGTCTTTGAGACCTCTATTACACAAACAATTACTGTTAATCCCAGAACAAAATGTATAACAATAAGCAGCCTGAATACCTGTTTCAAACTTAAATTCTGAAGTTTTTTAAACATAATCCCTCCATAGTATATTATGGTAATATGTGCTCCCAGGATATTGGAAATTCAATAAAAAAAACAGAAAACAATCATATTTATTATAATAAGCTATATTTAAGGATAAAATTAAAGTCAAAAACTTTTTCGATATATATAATAGATACTTAAAACCAGATGGGAAAACAGGAATCAACACCTGTCAAAAAAAAAATTAAAACTACAAACTTTCCTTATTATACCTTGGCGTTGACAAGGAAGAGACCAGAGCATATATTTGCAACATAACCTATTTAAATCAAATTTATAACAAAATCGAAAGGACTTCTCCCATGCCTCAGCATATTATAATTGAAAAAAAAGATAAAATCGGCAAAATCTTCTTTAATAATCCAAAACATTTTAATCCAATGACACCGGATATGATGAAAGAGGTAAAAGAAGCTGTAGATGACCTGGAAGCAGATGAGAGTATACGCGTAATTATCTTTACTGGTAAAGGAAAGGGATTTTCATCCGGGGCAGATTATAATTTCATGAACAAAATAACAAAAATGAGTCCCACGCAGATTAAAAATAATGTTTATGCATATTTTACAGGGGGAATAAAAGCGATTAAACTGTGTAAAAAACCGACCATAGCGGAAGTAAGAGGACCTGCCGTGGGGGGAGGATGTGAGCTTGCCCTGGCTTGTGATTTCAGAATCGTCTCTGAAACAGCACTATTTAAAGAAGCATGGGTCAAACTGGGACTGATATCACCACTTGGAGGAATGTTTCTCCTTCCCCGTCTTGTGGGCCTGGCAAAAGCTACTGAAATGTTTATGCTGGGTAAACCTGTTGACGGGCAGGAGGCTGAACGTATCGGTCTTGCCAATAAATGCGTCCCTGACAGCAGGTTAGAAGAAGAGACCCTTGCTTTGGCAGCAGAATTATCCACAGGAGCACCCCTTGCTTTATCAGCAATTAAAGAAGGGCTGCGCCGTGGTATGGAATCTACTCTTTTTACAGAATGGGAAACAAATTCATTTATCCAGGCCACCCTTTTAAGCTCTAACGATTTTGCGGAGGCTGTAAACGCAATCAACGAATCCCGGGAAGCAATTTTTAAAGGGGAATAGGAAGCCTGCAAAAAAACGGAGCTTAGCAAATAGCTAATCCCTGAGCAAAAACCCTGTCCCCATCCTATTTAAGCAGGGAATCCAGCTTTTTTTCCTGTTCAAGAGCATAAAGTTCATCACAGCCGCCAACGTGGTGATCACCTATAAAAATCTGGGGAACCGTTTTTCGCCCTCCACTTTTTTTTACAACTTCAGCGACCAGCTCAGGATTTTTATCAACACGCAACTCCTTGTACTCAACTTTTTTAGATTCCAGAAGCTGTTTAGCCTTTACACAATAGGGGCAGTTCTCAGATGAATATATAATGACATTTTTCATAAATGATCCTCCTGTTGATCTTACTATCCGCAGATAATGTACGTGTAAAAAATGATTTACAATAAATTCCTCAGCCTTCTATACAATTATTAAGTAACGGAGATGAAATAAGTTGAGCAGAAATAGCGCAACTTATAAAATTTTCGCTCCTAATCCTTTATTTTGTATATAAAGAACTTATAAATAGCAATCAACTTTTAAGAAACTCCAGACCAGGAGAATAGTATTATGAAAAAAGTGATCGTAACAGCCGCAATAACAGGTGCTATCCATACTCCCACCATGTCTGAATATCTCCCCATAACCCCAGGGCAGATAATCGATGAAATAATTGCTGTTCACGAGGCAGGGGGAAGCATATGCCATGTTCATGTCAGGGACCCTAAAACAGGAAAACCGGTTTCAGACACAGGAATCTACAGTGAAATTGCCAAAGAGGTAAAAAAAAAGTGCGATATCATTCTCTGCATTACCACAGGGGGCGGCCTTGGAATGAGTGGGAAAGAACGTGTCAAGACAGTGACCGACCTGGCTCCTGAGCTGGCATCTTTTAACGCCGGATCTGTAAATTTTGCCCTGTTTCATGCCGCAAAAAAGTACAAAAACTGGAAATACGACTGGGAACAGCAATATCTTGAAATGACTGAAGATTACATTTTTTCAAATACATTCAAAACAATGCGCGAATTTTGCGGTTATTTTAATGAACAGAATACAAAACCCGAATTTGAAATTTATGACGCAGGAATGATAAATAATGTGGCCTTTTTAATTGACCAGGGCTACATAAAAAAGCCTTATTATCTGCAATTTGTAATGGGAATCCTTGGGGGAATCACCGCAAGTCCCGAAAACCTGATCTTTCTTGTGGACTATGCAAAACGGCAAATTGGTGATTTTGAGTTTTCAGTCTGCGCAGCCGGTAAATTCCAGTTTTCCATGTGTACCCAGTCTCTTCTTTTAGGGGGACATGTTCGGGTAGGCATGGAAGACAACCTCTATATAGAAAAGGGGGTTATGGCCAAAAGCAATGGAGAACAGGTTGCAAAAATTATTCGTATTGCAGGGGAATTGGGTCTTGAACCTGCCACTCCTGAAGAAGCCAGAAAAATCCTTGGACTAAAGGGCTTAAATAAGGTAAAATATTAATATTTTTCTGACTATTCAGCTGATATGTATAGCTTCTAAGTAACAAAGGTTTAAATTCAGCATGCAACGCTGTACAATTTAATGTCCGGGATTTTATACCACCTGGAAATAGAACCCGGGAGGATTACACATATGATTAATCGAGGTTACTACAACGGTTTCGGAGGAGCATATCTTCCTGAAATTCTCATCGCAACATTTGACGAACTCGAACAGACCTTTACCAAAGCAAAAAATGACCCCTCTTTTTGGCAGGAATATTCCGAAATCATGTCAAACTATTCATGCAGACCTACTCCTCTTACTTTTGCGAATAATCTGACCCGGCATTTCAACGGAGCACGAATCTATGTAAAAAGGGAAGATCTTAATCATACAGGTGCACATAAGGCAAACAATGTTATGGGCCAGGGACTTCTCGTACAAAAAATGGGGAAGACCCGCGTAATAGCTGAAACAGGAGCAGGGCAGCATGGGGTTGCAACAGCCACCATGGCTGCCAAATTCGGATTTCAGTGCACCATATACATGGGAGAAATCGATGTAAGACGCCAAATGCCCAATGTTTTCTGGATGGAGCGCCTGGGGGCTGAGGTCATACCTGTAAAGGACGGAACCAAAATTTTAAAAGATGCCATAAACGAGGCTTTCCGAGACTGGGTTACAAATATGGATTCCACCCATTACGTTCTTGGAACCGCATGCGGACCCCACCCCTTTCCTGAAATGGTATCCTTTTTTCAATCGATCATAGGCAAAGAGGCCAGAAAGCAGATCCTTGAAAAAGAAAAACAGCTCCCTGCAAGGGTCTATGCATGTGTTGGGGGTGGCTCCAACGCAATGGGAATATTCCAGGGTTTTATGGATGATCCCGTGGAACTTGTGGGAGTGGAGGCAGGGGGCCTGGGACTAAATACCGGCCGACACGCGGCCAGACTTTCTTCTAAAGACGGGAGTATCGGTATTGCCCAGGGATATAAAACATATTTTCTCCAGGACAATGACGGCCAGATGAAGGAGACCCACTCCGTTTCCGCAGGGCTCGACTATGTTGGCGTTTCACCCATTCTGTCAAGCCTGAAGGAGAGCGGCCGGGTCCGTTTTGAAGCGGCCACGGATAAAGAAGTGATCAATGCAATGTCATTAACAATGAAAAAAGAGGGGCTCATACCGGCTTTGGAGTCTGCCCATGCTTTTGTTCAGGCATTTAAAGAAGCGCCTGATATGCCAAAGGAAGATATTATTATAATCAACCAGTCAGGACGGGGAGATAAGGATATCTTCACAGTTGCAGATGCCTTTTCAGACCCCAAATGGAAGGCATTTATCAAAGCAAAGGCCAAGGAGTACAAATAATGCTTGAATCGTACCTTAAAAAAATACTGGAAAAAAAAAAGATCCTCCTTATGACCCATATTGTCCTTGGTTATCCATCATTTGAGGACTCATATAAAATAATAGCAGAAATGGTCAAAGCAGGGGTCGATCTCATGGAACTCCAGATCCCGTTTTCTGAACCAATAGCAGACGGCCCTGTTATTCTCCATGCGAATCAGAAAGCTCTGGAAGGGGGATCAACCGTACAAAAATGTTTTGACTTTGCAGATAAAGTCACCAGTGATTTCAACATTCCATTCCTCTTTATGAGTTATTATAATATTCTCTTTAAGTATAAGGTGGACAGATTTGTGAATAAAATGGCCGAAATAGGTATAAAAGGGGCCATTGTCCCGGACCTCCCCCCTGAAGAAGGGAAAGAATATATAAATGCAATGACAGAAAAAAATCTTACCCCTATTTTTATTTTTTCACCAGCCACAACATCTGAGAGGATGAAATATATAGCATCCCATGGAAAAGGATTTATATACTGCGTGGCAAGAAAAGGTGTAACAGGAGCAAACACAACCTTTACAAACCAGCTGGATGATTATCTCAGCTTGTGCAGAAAAGCTACTGACCTTCCCCTTGCCCTGGGTTTCGGCGTTAAAGATAAAGCTGATATCGATTTTTTAAAAGGAAAGGCCGATATAGCGGTCCTGGGTTCTCAAACAATCCGCCTGATAAAAGAACAGGGAGTTAATGCTGTGGGCGGATTCATAAAAAGTTTAAGGTAGATTATGGCTAAAATTCAAGCTCTTATTTTAACAGGATACGGACTTAATTGTGACCATGAAACAGCGCACGCGTTTAATCTTGCAGGAGCCATGGCTAGCAGAGTCCACATAAATGAACTTATAAACGGCTCTGTATCCCTGGATGATTTCCAGATCATGGCATTTGTGGGGGGATTCAGCTGGGGAGACGACCATGGAGCAGGAGTAATTCAGGCTGTCCGCATGAAAACAAGAATGGGTGAAAAAATACTTGAATTCGTGGAAAAAGGGAACCTTATTATCGGAATCTGCAATGGTTTTCAGACCCTTGTAAACATGGGGCTTCTCCCGGGATTTAAAACTGAAAAATCTTCTGATAAAAACCGAAAACGCTGTGTTGCACTTACATATAACGATTGCGGAAATTTCCGGGACGACTGGGTCACATTAAAAACAAACTCCACGTCAAAATGTGTCTTTACCAAAGGGATGGATACAATGGAACTTCCCATCCGGCACGGCGAAGGAAAATTTTATGCTGACACCTCTGTTATCAAACATCTTCTGGAAAATAACCAGGTCGCAATCCAATATGCCATGCCTGACGGAGCCCCTGCAAAGGGAAACTTTCCCCACAATCCCAATGGGTCCGTGGATGATATTGCAGGGATATGTGATTCAACAGGCCGTATCTTTGGGCTGATGCCGCACCCTGAAGCATTTAATCACTGGACAAACCATCCTGACTGGACACGAATTAAAGAGAGACTTAAACGTGAAGGAAAAACCCCTGACAAAGGGATCACCGCTGGGATACGCATATTCAAAAACGGAGTAGATTACTTAGCTGATTAAGTTGTAACTATTCAGTGTTACTGATTTAAGAGACGCAACAGGTATGAACCGATTAAAACAGCCTATTTTTATTTACTTAGCCGTAAACAAAACAAGGAACAGATAAATGAAAAACATACTAACACATATACTAATGAAAATATCTGACCGGATAACTCCGCTAAATGCAATATCCGGTTATGAATTAATGCGGGTAATCGACGCTGAGCATGAACAATTAACAGATGACAAAAAAAAATCTTTAAAAAATACATTTGGAGATGATATTCTGGAGAAAATTTTCTTCAGCATCACAGGAGCCGACAAGATTTCAGTTTTTTCTCCGGATATGCATGTAAGAATCAACCACCTTGGAGAAATTTTTTTCTGCCCCCCCACACATAAATATATGCCGGGTGAGATCGCCAAAGCGTATAAAAGACTCATGAAGCTCCGTTTTCCCGAAATCTCCCAGGAGATTGACAATCTTGTCATCGACTTTATGAGAAAATCAGAATATAAATTATCCGAGTCAAATTCAACATTGAAAAACGTTCACAAAGCCTATTTAGCTGAAAGTGATGAATTTAAAGTCCAGGTTCACATCTTTCCTTCCATTATATTTGTTGACGACAGTTTAAAAAAGATCAGGGAAGCAAAAGAGAACAATATTATAATCGTTCCCCAGGAGCAGAGCCCTGCACCTTTTGTCAATTTTATAAGGGAATATCCTGAATTAGTAGAAAAGGAATCGAAAGTACTCATATGGGTTGCCGACATCAACACAAAAAATATAAGCCCCTTTGTGGGTCTCCCCAGGGATGAAGCCTTCTGGATGAATCTGGCCAATCCTAAAAGGTCCCTCCAGTCGGCCCGTGTGTGGAGCCAGGGAGTTATAAGATCCCAGGTATTAGACGGCAGCATTTAAATTCCCTTAGGAACGAAATAGCTTGTCTTTTGGCCAATCTACTTCGTTGCATCAAAGGCCGAATGTATAGCAACCTTTAATGCGCCTTGTATATGGACCAAAATCCTGCGCTATTTCTGCTCAACTTATTTCATCTCCGTTCCTTAATTGGTAACTTCTCGACAAGCAAAGGTTTTTAAATTTAATTCCCAGCTTTGGATTCATGCAGCATTTGTCCAAACTTATTGAGAAGTTACCTGGCGGGACACTAAATAGCTGTTCCCAGATTGATCTTATCAAGTATTTTTCCCACCGCTACAACTGCAGGTGAATCATCCGGAAGGTTTATAAGGGGTTTGCCGATCTCATCATACATGGTGACATTTGGATCGATGGGAACAGTCCCTGCAATCTGGACCCCATATTTTTCGGCAATCTCACCAAACTTTTTAATCTGTTCCTCAGAAGCCCTGTTCAAAATAACATAAATATTTTCAAATGTAATCTCAAGGCTTTCAGCAATTTCCCGAATAAGCTTGGCAGTATTTAACCCCCTCCATGTGGCATCTGTCACGATTATCATATTATCCACATTTCTTGTTGTTCTTCGGCTTAAATGTTCAAGCCCTGCTTCACAATCGATGATTGTCACATCATAACGATGAGCAAATTTTTCTATGGCATGCCTCAAAATATCATTCACAAGGCAGTAACATCCCGGACCTTCCGGCCGTCCTATTCCCAAAACAGAAACATTGGGCATCTCCGCAAGAATATCCCGAATCTGATATTCGAGCATCATATCCACAGGAAGATCAGGAGTGGGTCCCCTTCCAGGACCTTTTACCAGACTCTCCCTTATATCTCCGATGGTCTTTTTAAGAGTAACGCCTAGCGCAGGCGGCAAAGTGGTTGCAGGATCAGCATCTATGGCCAGAATTTTCAGGTCCCTTTTTCTGAGATGTTTTATTATAATCGTTGATATAACTGTCTTTCCTGTACCGCCCTTACCAGAAAGCGCAATTATGGTTTTCTTTTTTTCATTTGAACTGTTCTCTTTTATTTTTGCCATATATCCCCCAAAAAACCGATCAGGCCTTTTTAATAACATTCTTTTTCTAATGATCAAATTTGTCACAACTCAAATGTATTAAATTACCACAATGTACCCACCAAATCAACCACCAAGATAAATTGTCAAATAAATTGATTTTTCGGGAATCCGTGTAATTTTCATTCTGGCTTCTCCTTTGATGCAAAATTACTTGATATTATTTGATAATTTGAATATTATATACAAATTTATAGTTGAAGCTACCTTTTTGCTTTACCTACATAGTATGTTCACCCGACATTAGAAACCGTGGTGTTTTTTTAAAAGGCATTCTTTAATCGGGAGGTTATACATTTATCAAGGGTCTCGCTTATCATTGCCCAGCCCCTGCTGCATTGACGTTCGCTTTGATCGAATCAACCCTCATCGGAAAAAAGCATTAAATATTGAAGGACAAAGATCAATACCTTCGCCAAATTAAAAAAACAGAGAAAATCAGCTTTTTCTGTTTTTGTAACGTGTTGATTTTGTTAATGTTTAAAAAATAATTTTTTACAAAAACAGACCAAAATGCAAATTGGCGAAGGTATTGAAAGATGAAAGCGTTTAGTGTAAATCACATTCCGCACTCGCCGGAACGGTCAAACCTTTTGGGGTCGCACGGGCATAG
>CAZNFB010000016.1:20735-22342 GCA_964572105.1 uncultured Desulfobacteraceae bacterium | reverse complement strand
AAGGGGTGCGCTAATATAAAAAAGTAATGGGAACAGGTAGTTAGCAAAGATAAAGCGGTGAGTAAAAGATGAAAGTGAAGAAGTTGTAATGCATTAACGCAATACAAGCAGGTGTGAATGCAACACTAATAGTTGCAGCATTGCACAGTTAGATATTTCGAGTGATCTTTGATCGCCCGTCAATTTTCGGTAAAGATATCCCAAGTTTATTGATTTTTCTAAAAAGAGTACTTTTATGGATGCCTAGATCATTAGCCGTATCCATGCGGTTAAAATTATTTCTCTTCAGGGCATTTGTAATCATTTTGATTTCTGCTGATTTTACAGGATCGTTCAATCTGTTATATGTCACAGTATCTCTGGATTGGCCTGCAAAGTTTTCAGGGATGTGCTGTAACATGATGTTGCCGTTTGTGCACAGCACAAAGGCATGTTCAATAATATTTGCAAGCTCTCTTATATTGCCGGGGAAATTATATGACATTAGACTCTCAACCACCTGATGATCAATACCCTTTACAGCTTTTTTACGAATTTTGTTTAATTTGTTGATAAAATGGTTAATAAGAAGGGGAATGTCTTCCATGCGCTGTCTTAAGGGAGGGAGTTTTAGATGTATTACATTGATTCTGTAAAAAAGGTCCTGTCGGAATTTTTCGGTTTCAACCATTTTTGGAAGACTTTTATTTGTCGCTGCAATAATTCGGACATTTGCCTTTTCTTTTTTTTCACTTCCAAGGGGCTGAAATTCACGTTCTTCCAGTACCCGGAGCAGTCTGACCTGAAACGCAGCGCTTGTGTCGCCGATTTCATCTAACAAAATGGTGCCCCCTTCTGCTGCTGCAAAGTATCCTCTCTTGTCTTTCAGGGCATTTGTAAAGGCTCCGGCCTTAAAACCGAAAAGTTCTGATTCCAGTAGTGTATCTGGAAATGCTCCGCAATTAATTGAAATAAAAGGCTTGTTTTTACGATGACTTAAATTGTGAATAGCCCTTGCAGTCAGTTCTTTTCCTGTGCCTGTCTCGCCATCAATTAATACAGTGCTGTCGCTTTCAGAAATCTGGGGAAGAATTTTAAAAATTTTAGCCATGGCAGGGCTGCGGCTTATAATATCACCCATTTGATAGCCTGCAGAGAGTTCTTTTCTTAGTTCCTCCACAAGGCTGTGATCCCGAAATGTTTCAACACAGCCAAGAATTTTACCTTTTTCATCTTTTAACAGCGATGTGGATACAGTGATGGGAATACGTTTTTTTTCGCTATTAATAATATATGTGGAGGTGCTGACAAATGATTTTCCTTCTTTCATTGTCTTTTTCAAGGCACATTCACCTTCACACATATTTGAGCGAAAAACGTTCCAGCATTGCCTGCCTATGGCTTCATCCCGGGAAATCCCTGTAATTTCTTCTGCTGCACGGTTGAAAGACATGATCTTCCAGTTAAGGTCAACAGTAAAAACACCGTCAGAAATACTTTCAAGAATAATTTCTGTTACATTTTCAGCTATTTTATCTGATTTGAGCTTTTTCATTTTGCGGTATTAGTAGGGGCAGAATCCATTTCTGCCCTTGTCTCAGAATCCATTTCTGCCCTTGTCTCAGAAT
>CAZNFB010000016.1:13153-20635 GCA_964572105.1 uncultured Desulfobacteraceae bacterium | reverse complement strand
CCTTATATCAGACAGGGCGGATATGGAATCCGCCCCTACTTGCGCGGACCCTAAGGGTTCGCTCAAAAATAAGTTCGCATTTTTAAGTGTTGAGGCGCCCGTCTGACAAGGCGCGAAAGTGTAGTAATATCAAGATATTTCTACATTTTAGGAACGCAGTCAGGCGGGATGTATCGACGCTTAAAATGTAAAGTTATTTTTGCGCGGACCTTAAGCCTGCATGAATTTTTCACGCGCTATAAGGGCTGCTCCCAATGCACCCATGATCTGGGGTTCTTCCGGTACCATTAGAGTTGTTTTTATGCTTTTTTCCAGGGCTTCCACCATCCCTTTGCTTTTTGCAACTCCCCCTGTCATTGCAACCCTTTCTTTTTTGCCAACCTGGCCAAAAAGACCTGTAACCCTGCGTGCTATTGATCTGTAAACTCCCAGGGCTATATCAGCTTTTTCTGTACCCTGGGCAAAAAGGGAGATCACCTCTGATTCGGCAAATACAGTACACATGCTGCTTATTTCCACATCTGTCCTAGATTTTTCAGCCAACGTACTCATTTCACTAAGATCGACACCCAGGGAGACAGCCATAACCTCCAGAAAACGGCCGGTTCCTGCTGCGCATTTGTCATTCATGGCAAATTTTACAGCTTTACCCTCTTTATTTACCTCTATGACCTTGCTGTCCTGTCCGCCGATATCAATAATTGTTCTTACTTCAGGAAAGACAAAATTTGCGCCTCTGCCGTGACAGCTTATTTCTGTAACCTGGCTGTCCGCAAAAGGGACACGCGCCCGGCCGTATCCGGTTGATATGATATAAGACATATCTCCCATGCTCAGCTCTGCTTTTGCCAGGGTATTATTCATGGCTGTTTCAGCGGCGCCTTTATAAACAGCGCCGCTTTGCAAAATAGAGTATGCTTTTATATTACTATTTTCATCTATAATAACAACTTTGGAAAAAAGGGAGCCAATATCTATTCCTGCAAAATACTTTATATTATTCACTTTATTTTTTCCTTGCTGCCATCATCTCCGCCAGGGCTTCAAGTCTTGTGTCTATCTGTCCGAAGGAATTCATTCTTGAGTCGACCATATCACCTTCAATGACAACTCCGGGGATATTATGTTTCTTTTCTATGGCCTTGATAAAATCCGGATGTCCCAGATTCCACATCCTGCATGATTTGGAACTGAACATGATAACGCCGTCGAGGCTGTATTCCTTCACCCATTTTTGAATGGATGGGAGGCTCATATTGGGAAGATTCTGCTTTGCAAGGCCTCCGTTGGAATATACCTGTTTCACAAATTCTTTGATGGGGTCTCCATTTAAATCGATTGTTTCAGGATGGGGAAAAAATTCCCATGGATATCTTCCCACCAGGGGAACTATTCCAAGATCTGTCATTTTTCTGGAAAATTGTCCGAGAAAACCCCATGGAAGCCAGCCGTCCCAGTATACTCTGTACTTTTCAGGTTCAATGGCCCCTATCCCTTTTTCAGCCCTTTCAGCTAATTCATCCCTGAGCTGGGTATAGTAGGGTACTGCATCTGGACTTCCCATCATGTAAAAAACAGGGGCAATACTTACGCCGTAATCCCATAGTGTCCAAGGTGAGGGTATTTTTTTAAAATACTCCCAGCATTCATTTCTCAGTATACAGGTCTCTTTGAGTATGGCCATTATCTCAATGAGTCTGTCATAATCAAAGGATTTTCCGCATATTTCTTCTATTCTCGGAATCAGTGATCCCCTTACCTGATCTTCACAATATTTTTCCAGGCCAGGTACCAGGCTTTCATTAAGGGGGGGAGGTGTATCTATCCCTATAACATTTATGTCCATTCTGCGGTATAATCCTTCTGCATAATGGGACATTTCAGTACAGAGTCTTCCTGTGATCAAGAGATCAGGCATGGGAAGGAGTACATCTTCTCTAACAGGAATTCCCTTTTTTATGGCCATTGCCATTCCCATATGGGCTTTATGGTATGAACAGGTGTCAAGCATATCCCCTTCTGATTCGGCTATTTTAAGGAGATCGTCTGCGGCGCCTCTTCCGCCGGCATATGCTGCATATCCGGCCATAAAATGGCACTTCATACCCATTGCATAGGGAAAAATAAACATGGGGCCGGAACACCACGCAACCATTTCGCCCCTTTTTTTTGCCGTGCGTAAATCAGCCCAGTGCTTGTCAACCATGGGGCCTATGAGTTTTGTTGTTTTAAGCCGGTTTGTTTTATGTTTTGACATATTACACTCCTTGTAAAATTTCGACAAATGTTTGCAGTCTTGTTTTTACCTGTTCAAATGAAATTATTTCATGTTCAACTTCGACGAGAATCTCAGGTATCCCTTTTGCCGCAAGTTTATTTTTTATATCAGGATAATAGCACATATGGGGAGGACAATATTTTATCATGAGGCTGATAATCCCCTTTGCATTATTTTTTTCGGCCATTTCTATGATATAGTCTGTCCAGTCGGTTCTATAATCACCTTTTGTGGGACATGGCGGAGTTTTTTTCATGTAGCGGTTCCCCAGAGCTTCATAGGGATTCCCATTTTTTTCAACGGGATTGGCAAAATATTTTGATCCCACAAAAATATCATCATCCACTATAACCATACCAAGATCTTCGATTATATTGAGGATCTCGGAATTAACTGTCTGGCACAGGCCTCCATATGTTATTACTTTGATCCGTTCATCTTTTGAAAGAGTCTGTTTTCTGTTGTTTAATTCTTCCACAACTTTTTCAAGTAGAGTGTTATTGATATCTTTGGCCATGATCATGCTGGAATGGACCACCGCAAGCATCTCTTTTCCCTTTATTATTCCGGGATTTTTTCTTCTTAACTCATATATCTCAGATAAAAGGCCCCTGTTTTTATTATAAATATCTATGGCGTTATTAAGGGTATCATCTGTTACGGTGTTTCCGGAAACTTTTTCCAGCCCGGTTTGAAATCTTTTGAATTCCTCTATCAGATAGTTGTAGCTCACATTATCATCATAAAGGGCAGGGAGGGAGAGATATTCTATGTAGGGCATTTTTGTGGCCTGTTCCAGGAGAAAGGGGAGACCCTGGGCCTGGAGGCACATTCTGTTGACTGCTATGCCGTCAATAAAATCGAGTTTTTCTTTAACAAGGTCATCAATAAAACTGCGTGTAAGGCCGCAATTAAATGTTGCCAGGTGGGAATGACCCATGGTTACCGGTTCATCACTGCGCCATGAAATCACAGGGATCATCCCTGAAGCAAAAACAATCTCTTCTGGAATGTTCATTGCAAAACAGGATATTATTTTTTTATTATTGTCAATTTTCCATTTTTTCAAATAATCGTACGGATTCGTTGAGATTTCCATGCATTGTTCGATCGGTTTTTTGTCCATTACACCTCCGTTGAATTATACTTATAATTTTATGTTGTCTGCTATAATTTCCCTGTGATAATCAGCATCACCAAAAGCGAGCTCATGGGTCTTGGCGTTGCGGAAATAAAGCTCCATTTCATATTCGTCGATTATGCCTATTCCACCATGTATTTTAACTCCGAAAAGAGAGACATCTCTTGCAGCGTCACTGGCCCTTGCTTTTGCCATTGATATTTCTTTTGCGCATTCCATTTTTTCAGCAACTTTCCAGGATGCAAAATAGGTTAAATACCTTACCTGCTCCACAGTTAAGGCCATATCTGCAAGCTGGTGGGCAATTACCTGGAAGCTTCCTATGGGTTTTTCAAACTGTTTTCGGGTTTTTGCGTAATTGCTGGTCATGTCAAGTATTGCATCGATGGTTCCCAAAAGATAGGCAGAATAAGATATGGCTCCGAGATTATTGAGATAATCTGAAATTTCCTTTCCAGCCCCCCCTTTCCCCAAAATATTTTCGGTGGAAACTTCTACATTTTCAAGGGTCACTTCAAACAATTTGTCTGTTCCCATGGAATCCAATTGTGTCTGTTTAACTCCCGGGGTATTGGTACTGATGATAAAACAGGTGTTCCCTTTTTCTGTATCTGCAAAATAGATAAACATGTCCGCTGTATTGGCAAATGGGACAAAAAGTCTGGTTCCATTTAGAATGTAACAGCCGTTTTCTTTTTTTCCACTCTCTTTAGCCGGTTCGATCTGTTCATATGATGCCTTGATAAGTGCGGTGGTTATAATAAGTTTGCCGTCGACCATGTCAGGGAGGAAAGTTTTTTTTTGGATATCTGAACCAAATTTATTGATTGTAAAAGCGGAAAGAGCCGATTGTATAAAAGGCCCCGGGAGCTGAATTCTTCCCATTTGTTCGATTAAAACCATGAGTTCTAAAAAATTCCCATCCAATCCGCTATATTCTTCGGGGATTCCAATTCCCATCCATCCCAGTTCTGCCATCTGATCCCAGAGCTTGTCTCCATACCCTTTGTCAGTATTTTCAGTCTCTTTTGCCATGGTTTTGCATTCTTTCACAAGGAAATCTCTTGCACTTTTTTGAAGCATGTTTTGAGATTTTGAGAACATAAAATTCATATAAATTATCTCCTACGCCTTTGGAAGTCCGAGGCCTCTTTCGGCTATAATATTTCTCATTATCTCCGATGTTCCCCTTACAATAATCTCTTCAAGGGAATCCTGGTACCGCCACGCAAACAGTCCATTTATCGGTGCCCATTTGCTTCCCGGTTTAAGCTGCCCGTATGGACCTAAAATCTGCATCCCTGTGTTGAGCATCCTTTGCTCTGTTTCTGTAACCTGAATTTTAAGCATGGCAGCTTCATAGCTAGGTATTTTGTTATTATCAAGCATCCATGCAACTTTTAAGGCAAACAGCCTGGATGTTTCAATATCTATTGCGATATCCGCCAGCCTTTGTCGTACAACAGGAGTATTCCCCCTGCCGGTTTTATTAATATATTCAATCAGTATGTTAAAATCTCGCTCCAGTGCAGATACAGTCATTATCCGTTCATATGCCAGAGCTTCTATTATATAATAAAATCCGCGATTTTCTTCACCAACAAGGGCATCTTTGGGAACTTTTACATTATCGTAATAAACTCCGTTTGTTCTGGTACCTCCCATGGTGTAATAGGGAGAAAGAGTTATTCCGGGTGTGCTCAGATCGACTATAAAAAGGGAGATACCCTTATGGTTTTGTCTGGTTTTTTTTGTTCGTGCCCCCAGCCAGTGGTACTGGGAGTAGTGTGCCCGTGTGTTAAATGCCTTTTGTCCGTTGATTAAAAAATGATCGCCCTTATCCTCGGCAAAGATGGCAAGGGATGCAAGGTCGGAGCCGGCTTCTGGTTCTGTATATCCCAAAGCGAACTCAATTTCTCCTTTTGCAATGGGCAATAAAAACTTTTCTTTTTGATCTTTTGAACCGTGCCTCAGGATAACAGGCCCTGCCATTCCTGCACCGACTGTTCCATACATATGAAAAAAACCATGCATCTCTTCCTGGATTATATATCTATACATAAAAGGAAGGCCCAACCCTCCGTATTCTTTTGGCCAGGTGGGGCAGAGCCAGTTTTTTGCACCTATTTTTTTCAGTACGCCCCACATGGCAGGACCGAATCCTTCCCCTGTTTCCACCTCTTTTCTTGCTTTCACCGCAAGTTTTTCTTCACTTTTAAAATATGCCTTTACTTCATCTTTGAATGCTTCTAATTCTGGTGAAAATTTGAAATCCATTTTTTTAACCTTTAAGATATTTGGTGCCTGAATGAAAATCAGGATTTTTTTATTGTCAAGGCTGGGAAAGTTTTAACGGGGGAATATACTATTTATGTGACGGTCTATATTAGAGCAATCGGTTTATTTTTGTTGACAATAGAGACTGTCAGATGTTTGGTTAAGGTGAGTAAGAATTTTATAATTTATATATTCTGCCTTTGGAATATTTTAATCAGATCATACCTGCTGCGTACCTTAAATCAGCGACGCTGAATAGTTACAGAATAAATTCAATTTTTGAGTAATAGTTTTCTAAAAATGTGATAATAAAGTTATATTGTGCTATGAAAATAGATGACAAGTCAATAAAAAAATATACTGGTGAGAATTTACAAAGGTTGCCCAGGGAGGGAAAATTGCCCAGGGGACTTGATGAACTTCTGGAACGTTTGATGAATGGTGTTGCAATAATTATGGATGTTAATGCCTCGTCTTTGATTCTGGTTAACGAAGAGACAGAAAATCTCTACTTTATGGCCGCAACCGGAGAAAAAAAGGATCAACTTAAAAAATTTGAGTTGAAAAAGAGGGAGGGTATAGCCGGATTTGTAGCTGAAATGGGTGAAGCTTTAATTGTGCCTGATGTCTTCCGGGATCGGCGGTGGTATGGAAAAATTACCGATACTTTGAAACTTAAAATTAAATCAATAGCCGCGGTCCCCTTGAAAATAGATGGAAAAACCGTGGGTGTGATCGAAATAATCGATAAAATTAACAAAGAACCTTTTACTGATGATGATTTGAGTAAGCTGAGCAAGTTCGCAGAAATAGCTGCTGCTGCCATAGGGAATGCTAAAAAAATAACTAAGGTAAAACAGGAAAACCTGAAGCTTAAAGATGCCCTCGATTTTAAATATAAAATTATGGGGGAAAGCAGAATTATCAAAAAGGTTGTTGCAGACGCTTTAAAGGTCGCTGATTCTAAAGTGAGCACCATGATTTTAGGTGAAAGTGGAACAGGGAAGGAACTCCTTGCAAGGTTGATCCATTCTTCAGGACCCAGAAAGAATCACCCTCTGGTTATTTTAAACTGTGCTGCTCTTCCTGAAACATTGCTGGAAGATGAATTGTTCGGTCACGAAAAAGGAGCTTTTACCGGGGCAGTGACCAAAAAAATAGGGAAATTTGAGTTTGCGGATAAAGGGACTCTTTTTCTTGATGAGATTGGGGAGATGAACCTTGGAATGCAGGTAAAGCTCCTAAGGGTACTGCAGGAGGGAGTCTTTTGCAGGGTTGGTGGTAATAAGTCAATTTCGGTTGATGTCAGGGTTCTTGCTGCTACAAACAGAGATATTGCAAAGGATGTTCAAGACGGCAGGTTCCGGGAAGATCTGTTTTACAGACTTGATGTGGTTCAGCTTTGTATGCCCGCTTTAAGAGAAAGAAGAGAGGATATTCCAATTCTTGCAAATCATTTTATGAAAATTTTCGGCGGGGGAATAGGGAACCAGAATATAGCTATTTCAGATAAGGCTCTTGAAAAGATGATGGAGTATGACTGGCCCGGTAATGTAAGGGAACTGGGTAATTCAATAGAAAGGGCTGTTGTCATGGGGGATGGCAGAAAAATTACTCCTGATGATTTACCCCTGTTCCCATCAAGGGAAAAATATCCAGGGATGATGGTGGGGCTCACTCTGGAGGAAGCGATCAATAAGTTTAAAAAAGAGTTTATTATCCTGAATCTGGAAGAGACCAAAGGGATCAGGGGGACGGCAGCAAAGAATATGAAAATTCAGAGGAC
>CAZNFB010000016.1:0-13053 GCA_964572105.1 uncultured Desulfobacteraceae bacterium | reverse complement strand
AAGAGACCAAAGGGATCAGGGGGACGGCAGCAAAGAATATGAAAATTCAGAGGACCTATCTTTCCCGTTTAATTTCAAAGTATAACATAAAAATTTAATCCTTCTGCTCTTTAGAAATCGATGGTTTTTTGTTTTTTAAATGCCCATGTATAAACATTTGACAGCTCAAAGTAGTATTTGATTATTTTATTATCGGCTTTACATTCCCATATTTCCACATTTTTGTTATGATGCAAATGCCGATTTAATCCTTTAACGCCAAATAGTTTTATATATTCATATTCCTGGGTAAATGTTTCCACCTTAATTGGATCTTCAAGGGATCTTCCCATCTTCTCGTTTATTTCTCCTGAAAAAAATTTTTTTCTCGCCAGAGTCCTCCCCAGGTAATCTTCTCCTTCGAAGTTGTACCTGTCCATGGCTAATGCAACATGAAAAATAGGAATAAGATATTCCGGTGCTATTCCACCATAAAAACCGACTATTCCATAGGTCGAGTACCACTGGGAAGAACGATGATCACACAGAGCTTTAGCCTTTCTTAATTCTACTATGGCGCTTCTGAGGTCTCCTTGTCTGATAAAGGTTTTTGCTTTTTCAATAAATTCGTTTATAAGTTTTTCATCGCAATCCATTGATGAAAATTTATCTTTAATCTCTATTTCAGCCCTCCTGTTTTTTGCCCGGCCGGCTGAGGTTTTATTATCGGCTATTGGCTTATCCTCTCCCCTGGCCGCAATTTTTATTCGGTCAGGATCGATTGATCCTGAATCGATTATTTCGTTTTTTACTGAAAAGACCCTTTTTTCGGAAAGTTTGTAATTATATTTTTTTGTTCCTGTGGAATCTGCATGGGCAGCAATATTGATGTATTCATCTTTAGCCGGTTTAAGCTTTTTTGCAAGGTTGATTATTTCGGCTTTATCTTTTTTGCTCAGATCATATCTGTCAAATTTAAAATGTACTGTCAGATTTTCCTGGTCTGAATCCGATAAATCCATGAAAAAAAATAACCATGAAAACTGAAAGAAAAATAGATATGTCAGGGATAAAAGGATATTTTTTTTATTAATCATATTAAAGTTTTCCATTTAAAAATTTATAAAATGCTTTTATGAACTTTTAGATAAAGTAGTTGTGAGCATATCTTGGAAGGATGTTTAAATTGACACCTTAATAAATTCGGGCTATTAATAATTCCTATCGACATTTGTCCAAATTCTCTTTAATTATTATTTTTATGATACGTTCACCTGCTAACTTGTGAAGTAAGAGGGGCCAGATCTTGACACTTGAATCTATTGCATCGGAATTTGTCGGGTATGTATGGGGCCTGCCCCTTGTGTTCCTTCTTGTGGGATCTGGATTAGCATTTACAATTATATACCGGTTTCCGCAGATTCGTTTTTTTAAACATAGTATCCAGGTTATTTCAGGAAAATTTGATCAGGAGGATGAGGGAGCAATTTCTCATTTTCAGGCTTTGTGTACGGCACTTTCAGCTACCATTGGACTGGGTAATATTGCAGGGGTTGCGGTGGCAGTATCAGCAGGGGGCCCTGGAGCTGTTTTTTGGATGTGGATCGCTGCATTTTTGGGGATGGCCACCAAATTTACCTCGATCTCTCTTTCTTTGATTTTCAGGGATGTTAATTCTGATGGGACAATTTTAGGCGGTCCCATGTATTCCATCAAACATGGGCTTGGGAAATATTTTTTACCCCTTGCATATATGTATGCCTTTTTTACAGTTTTAAGCGCATTTGGGGCAGGGAATATGTTCCAGGCAAATCAGATGGCTGCAGTTCTTTGCCGACATGCTGCAATACCTGTTTATGCTTCAGGAATAGTTTTTGCAATTCTTGCCGGGTTTGTGTTGATCGGAGGTATCAGGAGAATCGGCCGGGTTGCAGCAGGAATTGTTCCTTTTATGGTTATCCTGTATCTTTTGGGAGCAATTGGTATTCTTGCAGTAAATTATACTATTATACCTGAACTTTTTGCCCGGATATTTTCAGATGCTTTTTCAGGAACTGCGGCTGTGGGTGGATTTACAGGAATAGCCTTTAGGGAAGTCGTGATACAGGGAGTAAGAAGGGCGGTATTTTCCAATGAAGCAGGGATGGGGACGGCAGCCATGGCTCATAGTGCAGCCAGATCAACACCTGTCAGGGAAGGTATTGTTGGCCTTTTAGGTCCCTTTATTGATACCATTGTTGTTTGCACCCTGACAGCTCTTGTTCTTATCTCCACAGGTGTATGGGTAAGAACCAATGGTCTGGCAGGCTCGGAACTTACTGCAGCGGCTTTTGCAACTGTATATGGCGGGGCAGGGGCATGGCTTGTTACATTAACCGTTGTTTTATTTGCTTTTTCAACTATTATATCCTGGTCATATTATGGTGAGCAAGGGGTGGTGTTTTTGGTCGGTAAGGGGGGAATTTTCCCTTATCGCTATATTTATATAGGTTTTATTGTGGTTGGAGCTATCTGGAAGTTTGGACCTGTATTAAATTTGTCGGATGCCTTGTTCGGACTCCTTGCGATTCCCAATTTAATTGCTAATTTTATGCTTACAGGTAGTCTGAAAAAAGAACTTAAGGAATATGAGGTATCTTTGTGATTTATAGATTGTTCAGATAATATATTTATATGAACAATCTATATATATTATCTTTGTCCTCTTTTGGATGCTTTGAGGGGATTGATTTTTGTCTTTTCCTTTTTCAAGGTGGCAGTAATATGAGAAGCGAGGTTGCAGTTCCCATTTTTCCATTTTAATGAAGGCTCAGGGTAGGCTTTACAGTACCATCCTGATTGGAGCTCTATACTGTGGTTGCAGGTTTTGCACTGCTCGACAATTTCACGGCAAAATCCGTCATTATAAGAACATCCTTTTGCTGTCATAAAAATACATTCTTCGTCTTTTTTAATAGTTGCGCAAATCAAATGAAATATCTCCTTTTATGTAATCTTCTAAAAAGGCAGGAATTTATTTGTTTCCGTTTAGAATGATTTCTGTTTAAAAAAATAAGAAATTTTTGTAAACACCTGCCTGCTTTTGCTTTAAGTAGATTTAAAGCGAATGTAATTTTCAAGCATTTTATATGCTTTTATGGTACAAAAAAATTTAATAGGTTATCTTAATCTTTTATATTTGTCAATAATAAAATTGTATGGTTCATGGTTTTTAAGGAAGAAAAAATCATATTTTGTTTCCTGTTGAGGAGACATTTTTTTAAAATTGCTGTGAGGTAGAAAATATGGAAAAACGTGTGGTAGTTGTTGGTGCGGTTGCATTGGGGCCAAAAGTGGCGTGCAGGATAAAACGTATTGATCCTTTAGCCGATGTTTTATTGCTTGATAAAGATGATCTTATTTCTTATGGGGGCTGTGGTATTCCCTATTATATTGGCGGGGATGTTGATAATATGGAAGCTTTACGATCAACAAGTGCCCATGTTATCAGGGATAATAATTATTTTCAAAATGTCAAAGGTCTCAGGGTGATGACCCGTACAGAGGCAATTGCCATAGATCGTCCCAATAAAAAATTAAAAGTTCGTAATCTATCAGATAATAAGGAAGAGGAGATAGATTACGACAAACTGGTTTTGGCCACGGGTGCTACTCCAATAATACCTCCTTTGCCGGGGATTGATCTGCCTGGAGTTTATGCCATATCCAATTTGCACCAGGCAAAGGATGTAAAAGATCTGGTCGCAAAGGGCCGGGTGGAGAAAGCTGTGGTTATCGGCGGCGGTGCAATCGGGATTGAAATGGCTGAATCCCTTGCAGACCTTTGGGGCGTTGAAACGACTCTGGTGGAGATGATGGATCAGCTTCTTCCCACCGCTCTTGGAAAAGATATGGCTCTCCCTGTAAAAAATCATATGGAAAAAAATGGGGTCACAGTACTTCTTGAAGAAAGAGTTAATAAAATTTTAGGGGATAATCAAAATGGAGTTCAGGGGATTGAAACTTCTACCTCTACAATCCCTTGTGATCTTGTAATTCTTGCTGTGGGGGTCAGGCCTAATTCAACCCTGGCAAGAGAGGCCGATTTGGCAACAGGTATGCATGGCGGAATTTTAGTTGATCAGTGTATGAGAACTTCAGATCCTGATATTTATGCTGGTGGTGATTGTGTTGAAATACCCCATTTGGTGAGTGGTCATTTTTTACCCATGCCCCTGGGATCCCTTGCCAATCGTCAGGGGAGGGTGATTGGAACAAATATAGCTGGAGGAAGTGAGCATTTTAAGGGTACAGTTGGTACTTTTTGTCTTAAAATTTTTGAACTGGGGATTGCAAGGGGAGGGTTAACAGAAAAGCAGGCCGGGGATGCAGGTTTTGATCCTGTTCATACAGTTGTGGTACAGGCCGATAGAGCTCATTTTTATCCTGATATGCAGCTGATGTATATAAAATTAATTGCAGACCGTAAAACCAAAAGGGTTTTAGGTATTGAGGCGGTCGGTTCACAGATTGATGCTGTTAAATCCCGGGTGGATGCGGTGGCAGTACTTCTAGGGCAGGGGGTGGGGATTGGTGAGATTGCAACACTGGAAGTCGGTTATGCACCACCATTTGCTTCGGCCATGGATATTGTAAATAATGCTGCTAATTCCCTGGATAATATTATTGAAGGATATCAGGTACCCATTGATGTTATCGATTTTTTAAGGGAGTTTAAAGAAAATAACGCCATGGTGTTAGACGTTAGAAGTTCTGTTCAGGCTGCTCCTTTTGTTGAAAAATATGGTGAACGGTGGCTGAATATTGATCAGGGAGAATTAAAATCCCGAATTTCAGAGATACCCAGGGACAAGCCACTTATATTGATTTGCGGTTCAGGTCCTCGATCCTATGAAGCTCAGCTCTTTTTGCGCAGCCAGGGGATTTTAAATGATACTAAAAATGTCCAGGGGGGAATCGGAATGACCATGTTCAGTGACCCGGAATTTGCACCCGAGGATAATTCATGATTAATGAGTGAATTTGTGCCTGGTTTTATCTTGGGCTATGGCCTGGATTAAAACCAGTCCCGTAAAATTTTATAGCCTTTCATATAAAAAAACCAAAGGAGACAATTATGGGGAAAAAAATAGGAGTATTGTTGTCTGGTTGCGGAGTTTTTGACGGTGCTGAAATACATGAAGCTGTTATAACACTTTTGGCTCTGGATAGAGAAGGGGCAAAGATTATTTGCATGGCTCCTGATGTGGAACAGGTTCAAGTAGTTAATCATATTACTCAAAAACCCATGGACGAAAAACGGAATGTGCTAGTTGAATCTGCCAGAATTGCCAGGGGGGAGATAAAAAACTTAAAGGATGTAAAAGCCTCACATCTGGATGCCCTTATCATGCCTGGTGGATTGGGAGCTGCTCAGAATTTAAGTGATTTTGCGGCCAAGGGTCCGGATGCGGTTGTTCATCCAGAGGTTGCCAGGATTCTTAAGGAAATGTTATTGGAAAATAAACCTGTGGGGGCAATTTGTATTGCACCGGCAACACTGGTAAAGGCGGTTGCTGATAAAAAACCTGAAGTAACCATAGGGGATGATGCCGGCACCGCAGCCGCCCTTGAATCAATGGGGGCTAAACATATTAAACGTGCAGTGGATGGTATTTGTGTGGACAAAAAAAATAAGCTTGTTACAACACCGGCATATATGCTGGGGCCTGGAATTAAAGATATAGCCCTGGGTATTGAGAAATTGGTTAAGCAGGTTGTGTCTATGGCATAACTGGTGTTATGGACCGTCGCATAAATAATTTCACAAGGTTATCGGTGGCCTGCGTATTATAATACGCTGTTCTCCCTCTGGCCTTGTGCCAAATTTTAAAATAGGATTGTTATCTGAACACCTTATCTCTTTTTTTTATCAAGCACTTTTCTGATAATGCTGGCCATCTGCTTTTTAACAATAGGTTTCATTATAAATTCGCAAATACCTGCTGCTTTAGCTTCTATTTCATCATTTATATCGCTGAATCCGGTACAGATAATAACAGGAATATCGGGCTTGATCTTTATTATTTTTGAGGCTAATTCAATACCTGCCATATGCGGCATGGTCAGGTCGGTAATAACGAGATCAAATTCATCGGGGTTGCGTTTGAAAATTTCTAATGCCTCCATACTGTTTATTTGTGATGTAACACAATAGCCCAAATTCTCTAACATATACTTTTCCATTAAAATAAGAGCCTCTTCATCATCTACAAATAAAATTCTTTCTGTTCCTGTTAAATCAGCACCTGCAGGTAGAGCTTTTTGTTTAACAGATTCATTTTCCCCCAAAGGGAAATAGATATCAAATTTGGTACCTTTACCTGGTTCACTGTATACTTTAATATCTCCGCCATGATCTTTGACAATCCCGTGAGCCATGGAAAGACCCATGCCGGTTCCTTTACCAACTTCTTTTGTCGTAAAATAGGGGTCAAAGATTTTCCCCAGAACCTCTTTGTCCATACCGCAACCGGTATCACTTATAGTAAGCTTCAGGTAGGTTCCAGGGGAAAGGTTAGATTTAAAATCCAAATTATCAGAGCTTATTTTTTTTTCCATAAGAGCAATCCCGAGTATTCCGCCTTTTTTCTGCATCGCATGATAAGAATTAGTGGCAAGGTTCATAATCAGCTGATTGATCTGGGTTAAATCAGCAAATATATAACCACAGTCAGTATCAATGTTCAGGTCAATATCAATGGTTGAAGGTATTGTGCCCCTGAGAAATTTAACTACATCATTTATAACAGAATAGAGTTTTACAGATTGTTTTTGTACATTGCTTTTGCGACTAAAAAGAAGAATATGCTGGACCATCTCCGTTGCACGCGCAACACCTTTCATCACTTCTTTTAAATTACTATGAGCAGAACTTCCTTCAGGCACTTCATCTAGAGTTATTTCTGTATATCCTGAAATCACATAAAGAATGTTATTAAAATCATGGGCTATTCCCCCTGCTAAAATGCCAATAGCTTCCATTTTTTGAGACTGCCTGAGTTGAGACTCCAACGCTTTCTTCTCCTTCTCCACCCGATGATGCTCTTTTATTTCATTTTTTAGCTTTCTGTTTGATCTTTCCAGTTCAATTGTTCTTTTCCGCACCATGGTTGCAAGTATTTTTTTTTGATTTTGCAGATTATTTTCAGCATCCTTGAGCCGCAAAGCAGTATTAACCTGTGCAATCAATACACATTCGTCAATCGGTTTGGCAAGATAAGCATCAGCACCTGCTTCAAGACCTTTTACCAGATCTTTAGAGTCTGTTCTGATTGCAGAAATCAAAATAACCGGAATATTTTTTGTTTTTTCATCTTCCTTTAAACTTCTGCAAACTTCATATCCATCCATTTTCGGCATTTTTATATCAAGCAAAATCGTATCAGGTAAAACAGTCTTTGCTTTTTCAATACCTTCAGAACCTGATTGAGCAATTATTAAATCACACTCCGGTAAAAATGTTTTAAATATGGCAGAGAGAGTAATCAAATTGTCCTGTTTATCATCAATGGCTAATATCTTCGGCATAATTGTTCCTTTTAATCGGGTAATATTTTAGTTTTTCAGCCAGTTATTAGTCTTTTTAAGTAATTGGTTTACATCAATCGGTTTTGCAAGATAATCATCTGCACCTGCTTTAATAATTTTTTCTCTGTCATTTTTCATGGCATGAGCTGTTAGTGCAATAAGAGGAATATGCCTGATCCTTTTATCCTGTTTAGCTTTTTTAATTACTGCAAAACCATCCATTTTTGGCAAAGATATATCAAGCATAACAAGATCTGGATTTTTTTCACGGATTTTTTTCAGCCCCTCTTCCCCGTTTACTGCTTCAAGTATATTATATTTACTTTGCAGCACTGCTTTTATAGTAATCATATTGTCGGGATTGTCTTCAATCACAAGAATTGTTCTTTCCCTATCTGCTGGTTGTTTTAAAATACCGGTTTTTGCACCAAGCATCAATTGGATTTTCGAAATTAAATTATTCTTGTTTATATCCCCTTTTTGAATTATTTGAGAAATTTTATTGCTATTTAATTTATTAAGATCTTCAGGCGTCAGGTCTCTTGCTGTAAGAACCAGTACAGGAATCATAGCTGTTTTTTCTCTGCTGCGTATTTTATTTAATACTTTAAACCCGTCAATTTCAGGCATCATCAAGTCGAGAACAATACCTTTTGGAACTGTATGCAATATATATTCAAGAGCCTGCTTGCCGCCCCTTGCAACATCTACTAAATAGCCCGCATCTTCAAGAATCGTTTTCACCTGAATAATAGATACGTCATTGTCATCTACAAGAAGAATTTTATCAGCAGCAGGAATAGCCTTTTGTTCCGGCATGATTTTTTCGGGCTTCCTCAAACTTACAGGTTCAAGTGCCGGTATTTGGAGCCGGCACCTGACAGGCAATCTTAAAGAAAATACAGACCCCTTTCCCAGTCTGCTTTTAACAGTAAGATCTCCACCAAGCATTTGTGCCGATTTATACGCTATGGCAAGCCCGAGCCCCGTACCTTCAAATAATCTGGCTGAAGTGCCGTCAACCTGCCTGAATTCGTTAAATATATAAGGTATATCTTCTTTGGATATTCCAATCCCTGTGTCAGAAACATCAATGTAGATATTCTCATTATCACTTTGCAGCGAAATAGTTACAACCCCCTTGTTTGTAAATTTGACAGCATTACTTACAAGGTTTTGAATTATCTGATAAACCCTTGTCTCATCACTTTCTATGGAAATATCATCAGAGATATTTAGACTAAATTTAATTTCATTTTTTTTTGCAACAGGCTCAAGCATTTCTGTAATCGTTTCAACCGTTGAGGTTATTGAAAAGAATTTTGGGCTAATATCCATCATGCCCGCTTCTATCTTGGATAGATCTAAAATATCATTAATAAGTGAAAGAAGCTGCTTGCCATTTCTTGCTATAATTTCAAGATAACCGGTCTCTTCCTTAGAAAACTTATCCGCAGTCTGCATGCTAAGCACATGGGAAAGTGCCATAATTGAATTAAGAGGGGTTCTTAATTCATGGCTCATATTGGAGAGAAATTCACTTTTAAGACGATCAGCTTCTTGTACCTGGGCACTTTGGCTTTCAAGTCTTCTATTTTGCGTCTCCAATTTTATATTTTGCTGATAATTTTTTTCATTCATTGTACGAAGTTCTTTTGCCTGAGCTTCAAGCTCCTCGTTTTGAGCCTCAAGTTCCTCGGTCTGAGCTTCAAATTCCTCGTTTTGAGCTTCAAGTTCCTCGGTCTGAGCCTGTAACTTTTCATTTGATTGTTCAAGCTCCATGGCAAACTTTTTTGTCATTGCATTCGCCCACATATTTGAAAGAATCGTGCTGCAACCTGTTACCCACGGCTGTTCCATAATATCCAAAATTTTTTGGGAATATGGTTTAATGCTTGCGAGTGAAATAATGCCTGATACAGCATCATCAATAATAACAGGAATACTTATAATCCCTTTTGGAATAATAGTGCCGGTAAATGTTCTGAATGTAAATATCGTCTCTTCTGGAATATTATTTATATGGATTATTTTTTTTTTATCTGTAACCATCCCGAGTTCACCCTCAAGAACAGGGACGCTAAAGGACTTCAAAGAATCAGAAGTAATACCAACAGATGTAAACGGTTCAAAATTATTTGTATCCCTGTTTAATGAAAAATATACGCCAAGCTGCGAATTAGTAACATCTATCAGTTTTTTAAAAATATTTGTTTTAAACTCAGATAGATTTTTGGCATCCATAGCAGTCTGGATAATCTCATCATTTATTTTTTGAAGTTTTATTTTAGATTCTATGGATTCAGCCATTATATTGAATGACTCTGCAAGAATAATAAGTTCTTTAAAATTTTTAACATAACTTCTAACAGAAAAATTACCATTTTTCATGTTTTTTGCTGTGACAGCCAGTTCACCGACAGGTTCAGCAATAGTTTTTGCTACATAAAACCCTAGAATAAAAACTATGACCACCGCAAATGCTATAATTATAATAAAATTTTTAATCATACTCTTTATGGGAGCATAAAGTTCAGACAGATTCTGTTTTGCAACAAATCCCCAGCCTGTTTGGGGAATATGTGTGTATGCTGCAAGAATTTTTTCCCCATCATAAGCAACCGATTCCATAATTCCTGTTTCACCATTTGCAGCTTTTATAGCAGGAATACCATTTACTTTATATTTCAGAGGTGCATTCTCATAGCTTTTTAGAGGATTCAATGCAATTACATCTCTGTTTACAATAAGAGTTTCGCCGGTGCTGCCGAGTCCTGTCCTGTTTTGTAATAAATTATAGAGGGAATTTTCAAGATCTATACGTGCAACCAGAATACCGATAATGTGTGAAGTCTGCTCTGTTGAAAATATGGGAATGGAAAAAGTCATGTGGGTTTTTTTTAAAAACTTTGAATAATAGATACCTTTTATATATATTTTTTTTGTTTGAAGAGGTTCGGTAAAATATTTATCATCAGACACATTCCTCCCTTCATTTTCTCTATCTGAAGATAGTTCAACAACACCTGTTTTTGGATTAACTATAAATAACTCTTTATATGCACTATAATTATTCAAATATCGAACTATTAAAAAGTTAACCGTATTATAGGAATTTAAAATATTTTTTTCCTGCTTGCTCTTTAAAAATATTTTTTCTATTTCCATAATTTCTTTGTCAGTTGATATTGTTTTAAGATTACCTGTTCTTGCGTCCATCCATCTCTCTAATTCCCGAACTTTAAGATCTCTGACTGCTGCAAGTTTATCAAAGGCTTCTCTTTTTATTGAATTCGATTGTTGATAATAAACTATAAAAACACTTACAACGAGAGGTGCCAAACCTATTATTGCAGCCCATAATATCAAAGTGCTTCTTAATGTATTGAATCTGGTTTTTTTCATCTGGTTTATTTCCTGATTTTATTCTCTGTCACCAGCTTTCCTGTAGAGATGCCAGTATTTATGCTCTTTTTTAAAATATTTCTGATATTCACCCACGGGCTCCTCTGCCTCTCCTAAAACTAAATAACCTCCTTTGGCAAGGGATCTGTACAATTTATCAAAAATTATCTGCTGATGCTTTGCATGAAAATATATTAAAACATTTCTACACAAAATAAGATCAAAATTACCAAACACACTCTCAGGAGGAGAACTGGTTTTTTTATCAAGCAGATCATAAAAAGAGAAATCCACCATCTTTTTTATATCAGAGTTTAGAATGTAATTTTCATTCTCAATGGTAAAATGTTTTTTCGCAAACCGGTATTTTATGCTTTTGATACTATCATATGAATATACTCCTGCCTCTGCTTTTTCTAAATTTTTTTTATCAATATCAGTGGCGAAAATATTTAATTTAAGCTCAGGATAATCCTTTTTGATCAACTCTTTGATTAAAATAGCAATGGAATAAGGTTCCTCTCCCTTTGCACAACCTGCAGACCATACTCTAAGCATCCGATCGGCACTATCTTTTTTTTTCTGTACAATATCCGGTAGAACGTGAGCTGCAATATATTCAAAAGTAAATGTTTCTCTAAAAAAACTGCTTACATTTATTGTTAATACATCTATGAGATTATTTAATTCATCAGAATGTTCTTTTATATATCCCAAATACTCCTTAAAATCTGCACATTTTACAGCAGATAATCGGTTTTTTATCCGGCGTTTGAGCATATTTGTACGGTTACCGGAAAAATCAAAACCCCGTTTTGTTTTTAAATAACTGATTATATTTTTAATCTGCGGATCCATATTAATAATATCTTCATCGCTTTTATAAATGCACAAACCCCTTTAATATACCATTTGAATGATTTTTAAATGTAAATTCTATTTGTACTAAAATTCTTTGATTGATATTTTGTTCTGGGCATTTTATTTTTTCACAGTATTTTATAATGAGCAGTTTGCCTGACTTTAACGTCACCTGTGCCAATATCTAAAACGACCCTGCGACCGGAAAACCCACCTATATCTTTATCTTTTTTTTTTATATAAGTATCTTTTTTTCTCAATATGGAAACAACAGATGCTATATTTTTTCTGCCTATTGTCTCATTATTATCAACTTTAGAGTTTAAACTAGCTCCACCAGCAAGATATGCTGAAATATTTTCTTTTTGTGCCTTTTTTTTTATCATCTCTTCAATCAGTAAAAACACACCTGTATCTGCATAATAGGCACTTTTATCATTTTTGCGTATGGACAATCTTCTACCGGGAAGAACAATATGAGCCAGCCCCCCTATTTGATTTTCTCTGTCATAAAGGATAACGGCCACACATGATCCCACAACAGTAACCAACTCTTTTTGAGGATCATCAGATACTAAATATTCTCCTAGAGGAACCAAAATTTGATTTTTAAACATAAGAAAATTAAACACCATAAAAAATTGTGAATGATAGCTTTTTCCAGTAGTGTTCGGTTAGAAAATTGCAAGAAAGAAAATGCGGAAAGTTTAATTGTTTTTTCCGCTATTACGAAATTTATTCAATACGCTACAAAAACAATTAAACTCCCCTCACGTAAGATTCTAACCGGACACTGCTGAGCTTCTTCTTAGTTTTTAATCGAACAAACCTGATATTTTTTTGTAAAGGAATTTAAATCAAACTTTTAATTGTTCCCAATAATTCATCTTTTTTGATCGGTTTATGAAATGTATGTATAGCACCTATTATTTTTGCTGCATGAAGATATACACCAGGCTCATTCTTTCCACCACCAGACATGGCAATAATTTTAATATCCGGGAATTCTTGTTTCAGTTCACTGATTGTTTCAATCCCTTCTTTTTCAGGCATAATAAGATCGGTAATAATCAGATCCGCTGGATTGTCACGCTGGGATTTTATCCCCTCATTACCATTTGATGCAACGGTTACTCTGTATCCTTCAGATTCAAGCATTTTTTTAAGCATCAACCGGACCTGACAGTCATCATCAATTACAATAATATGTGACATTTTTATTATCCTTTATTATTGTTT